>NZ_JBSVWQ010000286.1:0-6399 GCF_054071215.1 Pseudomonas sp. SDO5522_S412
TGAGCCGCTGTAAGAGCGGAACCATAAGCGGCCGTTACCGCAGCAACGGATATGTCCACCACACCCGCCACCACCGATCAAACACCCCTTGCGACCCCCCAATTTCTTTGCTAGCTTCTTACAAAATGTTAACGATAACATTTGCTCTAAAAATAAAAACAAAACAGAGATCCCCACCATGAAAATGCTTCCGAAAACCCTGTGTTTGTTGGCTCTGAGCATCAATCTTGGCACCGCTGGCCTGGCACTGGCCGACACCAAACCCGCCCCCATCCGCATCGGCGCGTCCTTCCAGGAAATCAACAACCCTTACTTCGTCACCATGAAAGACGCCCTGCAGGAAGCCGGGGCGACCATCGGTGCGCAGTTGATCATCACCGACGCCCGCCACGACGTGTCCAAACAGGTCAGCGACGTCGAAGACATGCTGCAAAAAGGCATCGACATCCTGCTGATCAACCCCACCGATTCCGTCGGCGTGCAATCAGCCGTCAAATCCGCCCACGCCGCCGGCGTAGTCGTGGTCGCCGTCGACGCCCAGGCCGAAGGCCCACTGGACTCCTTCGTCGGCTCGAAGAACTTCGACGCCGGCTTCCAGGCCTGCGAATACCTGGCCAAGAACATCGGGGACAAGGGCAATATCGCCATCCTCGACGGCATCGCCGTGGTACCGATCCTGGAGCGCGTGCGCGGTTGCAAGGAGGCCGTGGCCAAGCACCCGGACATCAAGATCGTGAGCATCCAGAACGGCAAGCAGGAACGTGACCAGGCGCTGACCGTCACCGAAAACATGCTGCAGGCCCAGCCCACCCTCAAGGGCATTTTCAGCGTCAATGACAACGGCTCCCTCGGCGCACTCTCGGCCATCGAAGCCAGTGGCCTGGATGTCAAGCTGGTGAGCGTCGACGGCGCGCCGGAAGCGATCAAGGCCATCCAGAAACCCGGCAGCAAATTCATCGCCACCTCCGCGCAATACCCCCGTGACCAGATCCGCCTGGCCCTGGGCATCGCCCTGGCCAAGAAGTGGGGCTCGCAAGTGCCGGCCACAATCCCGGTGGACATCACCCTGATTGACCAGGCCAAGGCCAAGGATTTCAGTTGGTAAAACACCCAGGCCCCATGCCAGGCGTGGGGCACAGGTCATCCATCTGAATGCGAGGTCGGCGGTATGAGCAGTCTTCTGAAGCTGGAAAATATCTGTAAGCGCTACCCGGGGGTGCAAGCCCTCAAGGCGATCAACCTGGAAGTGCAGCGCGGCGAAATTCATGCCTTGCTCGGGGAAAACGGTGCAGGCAAATCGACCTTGATGAAGATCCTTGGCGGGGTCGAGCACCAGGACGAAGGGCAGATCCTGATCGACGGCGAGGCTCGGCGGTTCGCGACGTATCGTGATGCGATTGCCGCCGGCATCGGCATTGTGTTCCAGGAATTCAGCCTGATTCCCTACCTCACGGCGGTGGAAAATATCTTCCTCGGCCATGAGCTGAGCAACCGTTTTGGCCTGTTGCGCAAGCGCGAAATGGTCGAGGCCAGCGAGGCGTTGTTCAAGCGCCTCGGTGTCAGTATTGACCTGCAATGCGCGGTCAGGCACCTGAGCGTGGCCGAGCAGCAATTCGTCGAGATCGCCAAGGCGCTGGCCCTGGACGCGCGGCTGCTGGTGCTCGACGAACCCACCGCCACCCTCACGCCGAGCGAAGCCGAGCTGCTGTTCGAAATCATGCGTGAACTCAAGCGCCAGGGGGTGGCGGTGATTTTTATTTCCCACCACCTGGAGGAGATTTTCCAGGTCTGCGACCGCATCAGCGTGCTGCGCGACGGCGGCAATGTGGGCGTCACCGATGTGGCCGACAGCGATATCGACCGCCTGGTGGAAATGATGGTCGGGCGGCGCCTGGAGTGCAGTTTTCCGCCCAAGCCCACCGCCGCACGCGGGCCGCTGCTGCTGGAGGTCAAGGACATCCAGTTGGTGCGCAACGGCCCCCATAACCACTTTGAATTGCACAAGGGCGAGATTCTCGGCTTTGCCGGCCTGGTGGGTTCCGGGCGTACCGAATTGGCGCTGGGCATGATGGGCGCGCTGCCGTCGGTGAGCAAAGACGTGTGGCTGCGGGGTGAACAAATCACCCTCGACGACCCGGCCCAGGCCTTGGCCCATGGCATCGGCCTGCTGCCGGAAAGCCGCAAGACCGAAGGGCTGATCACCGATTTCAGCATTCGCGAAAACATCTCCCTCAACAACCTGCCCAAATACCAGAACGCCAGCGGCCTGATCGACAAGGACAAGGAATGCGCCAGCGTTGAAGCGCTGATGCGCCAGCTGTCGATCAAGGCCCCCAGCGGCGAGAGCCGGGTGTTCAACCTCAGCGGCGGCAACCAGCAGAAAGTCGTGATTGCCCGCTGGATCAACCATCACTGCGACGTGCTGGTGTTCGACGAACCCACCCGTGGCATCGACGTCGGTGCCAAGGCGCAGATCTACGCACTGATGCGCAGCCTCACCGAACAGGGTTACGCAATCATCATGATTTCCTCGGAACTGCCGGAAGTCATCGGCATGTGCGACCGCGTCGCGGTGTTCCACAAGGGCGCCATCGTCAAGGTACTGGAAGCGTCTGCCGTCAATCCTCAAGAGGTCATGCGCCATGCAACAGGGGGCCCAAGTGAATACGTCCATTAATGCCGTGGGGCCTGGCCGGCTGCGCCTGAACCTGGCGCGGTTGATCCGCTCACCGGCGTTTTATCCCTTTGTCGGGCTGCTGGTGGTGACGTTGGTGATGATCTTCGCCAGCGATAACTTCCTGACGGCCAACAACTTGTCGAACATCGCGCGCCAGGTGTCGATCAACGCGATTATCGCGGTGGGCATGACCTGCGTGATTCTCACCGGCGGCATCGATTTGTCGGTGGGGCCGGTGATGGCGTTGTCCGGCACCTTGACCGCCGGCTTGATGGTCGCAGGCTTGCCGCCGGGCCTGGCGATTGGCGCCGGGATGCTGGTCGGCGTGGCCTTCGGTATCGGCAATGGCCTGTTCGTCGCCTACCTGCACATGCCGCCGATCATCGTCACCCTGGCGACCATGGGCATCGCCCGCGGGTTCGGCCTGATGTACACCGACGGCTATCCGATTTCCGGTTTGCCGGAGTGGTTCGGCTTCTTTGGCCGCGAAAGCCTGTTCGGCATTTCGGTGCCGATCCTGATCATGTTGGTGACGTACCTGGCGGCCTATGTGCTGCTGCAACACACCCGCATCGGCCGCTATATCTACGCGATCGGCGGCAACGAGGAAGCGGTGCGCCTGTCCGGCGTGCGGGCGGCGCGCTTCAAATTGCTGGTGTATGGCATCAGCGGTTTGACCGCCGCGATTGCCGGGCTGGTGCTGACCTCACGCTTGATGAGCGGCCAGCCGAATGCCGGGGTGTCGTTCGAACTCGACGCGATTGCCGCGGTGGTCCTGGGCGGCGCCTCGATTGCCGGTGGGCGCGGGGTAATCGTCGGCACCTTGCTCGGCGCCATGCTGCTGGGGGTGTTGAACAACGGCTTGAACATGCTCGGGGTCTCGCCCTACGTCCAGAGTGTGATCAAGGGCGGGATCATTTTGCTGGCGATCTTTATCAGCCGTCAGCGCCACAAGTAAACCGGTTATCTCCACGCGGCCATGGTGGCCGCGATGGGTTCTCTCATGCTCAAGAAAGGTCCGCACATCATGGAAAAGCACAACCAAATGCAAGCCGTCGTCTGCCACGGCCCGAAAGACTACCGCCTGGAACGCATCAGCAAACCCCAGGCGCGGGTCAATGAACTGGTGATTCGCATCGCCGCCTGCGGCATCTGCGCCAGTGACTGCAAATGCCACTCGGGCGCCGCGATGTTCTGGGGCGGCGATAACCCGTGGGTCAAGGCCCCGGTGGTGCCGGGGCACGAGTTCTTTGGCTACGTGGTGGAAGCGGGCGAGGGCGCCGAGGAGCACTTTGAGGTGAAGGTCGGCGACAAGGTGATCGCCGAGCAGATCGTGCCATGTGGCAAGTGCCGCTTCTGCAAGTCCGGCAAGTACTGGATGTGCGAGGTGCACAACATCTTCGGCTTCCAGCGTGAAGTCGCCGAGGGTGGCATGGCCCAGTACATGCGTATTCCCAAGACTGCCATCGTGCACAAGATTCCGGAGTCGGTGTCCCTGGAAGATTCGGCGCTGATCGAGCCGATGTCCTGCGCGATTCACACCGTCAACCGCGGTGAGATCCAGCTGGATGACGTGCTGGTTATTGCTGGTGCCGGCACCCTGGGCCTGTGCATGGTGCAAGTGGCCGCCCTGAAAACGCCGAAGAAGCTGGTGGTGATCGACATGGTCGACGAGCGCCTGGAACTGGCGAAGCAGTACGGTGCCGACGTGGTGATCAACCCGTCCCGGGATAACGCCCGGGAGATCATCAATAGCCTGACCGACAACTACGGCTGCGACGTGTACATCGAAACCACCGGCGTACCGGCGGGCGTTACCCAGGGCCTGGACTTGATCCGCAAGCTCGGCCGGTTTGTCGAATTCAGCGTGTTTGGCGCCGAAACCAGCGCCGACTGGTCGATCATCGGCGACCGCAAGGAGCTGGACGTACGCGGTGCGCACCTGGGGCCGTATTGCTACCCGGTGGCCATCGACTTGTTCGAGCGTGGCCTGGTGACGTCCAAGGGCATCGTGACCCATGACTTCGGGCTGGACAGCTGGGCCGAAGCGTTTGAGCTGGCCAACTCGACCAAGTCGATCAAGGTGCTGCTGAAGCCGGTGCTCTGACATGAACTACGTAATGGGTGTGGACATCGGCACGCAAAGCACCAAGGCGCTGCTGGTGGATGCGGACGGCCTGATCATCGCCCAGCACAGCCAGGGGTATCGCGTGGATACCCCGAAAGTGCGCTGGGCCGAGCAGTGGCCGCAGGTCTGGCTGGATGCGGTGGAAGCCTGCGTCGCCCAGTGCATGGCGAAGGCCGACGTGGCGAAAGAGCAGGTCAAGGCGCTGTGCATCAGCAGCCTGTACGGTGGCTCCGGAATTGCTGTGGACGAGCAGATCACGCCGCTGCACCCGTGCCTGATCTGGATGGACCGGCGCGCGGGCGAGCAAGTTGAGTGGGTGCGCGAGCATGTGGACCTGGAGCGGCTGTTTGCGGTCACCGGCAACTCGGTGGACAGCTACTACGGCTTCACCAAGATGCTCTGGCTCAAGCAACACCAGCCGCAGGTGTGGGCCAACACCCGCTACCTGCTGCCGCCCAACAGTTACATCAACTGGTGCCTGACCGGTGAGTTGGCGGTGGACCACAGCAGCGCCGGCAATATCGGCGGGGTCTACGATGTGGCCCGGCGGGACTGGTCGGCCGAGATGTTGGCGGCGCTGGAGATTCCCCTGGCGATGATGCCGGAGCGCTTGCTGTATTCCGGTGAAGTGGTCGGCGGTTTGCTCGAGGAATGGGCGCAGCGATTGGGCCTGCAGACGGGCACTCCGATCCTGGCCGGAGGCGTGGACGCGGCCATGGCCACATTGGCCGCCGGGGTGACCCGGCCGGGCAATCACGTGGCGATGATCGGCACCAGCATGTGTTGGGGTTATCTCAATCAGCAGGTGGACGCGCGCCATGGCCTGGTGAGCATGCCCCACGTCTATAACGGCCATCAGGACCTGTACATCTTCGGCGGTGCGATTACCGCCGGGGCGTCGGTGAGCTGGTTTCGCGAGCAGTTCTGCCAGGCTGAGGAGCAGCAGGCGAAAGAGACTGGCCAGGACAGTTTGTGGCTGCTGGAGCAGAGCGCCGCGAAGATCCCGGCGGGCAGCGAAGGGCTGTTGTTCCTGCCGTATCTCATGGGCGAACGCAGCCCGGTGTGGGATGACCGGGCCAGCGGCAGCTTTGTCGGGCTGAACCTGTATCACAGCCGGATCCACCTGTACCGCGCGGTGCTCGAAGGGGTGAGTTTTGCCCTGCGGCACAATATCGAAGCGGGCACCCGTGGGGCGCATTCCCTTGATCCACGGCTGATTGTGGTGGGTGGGGCGAGCCATTCGGATTTGTGGATGCAGATTATTGCGGACATCACCCATTACCCGGTCTACACCATTGTGCAAGAGGTGGAGGCGGCCTTGGGCGCGGCGTTGCTGGCGGCCCATGCGGTGGGGGTGGTGGATGACCGGCAGATGGAGAAAGGTTGGGTGCAGTTGGAGCTGCGGGCAGAGCCGAAGGCGGGGAATGTCGGGGTGTATGACCGGGCGTTTGCCAGCTATCTGGAGCTGTATCCGGCCTTGAAACCGGTGATGCACAGCCTGCAATTGAATTAAGCGAACACTGATCCAAATGTGGGAGCGGGCTTGCTCGCGAATACGGTGTATCAGTGCCGGATTTATTGCCTGACCCACCGC
>NZ_JBSVWQ010000287.1:0-6343 GCF_054071215.1 Pseudomonas sp. SDO5522_S412
GCAGTGTGTCAGGCAGCGCAAATGTCGGCTGATTCACCGCCTTCGCGAGCAAGCCCGCTCCCACATTTGCATCGCGCTCACGCAGGAAGCCGATCGCTCCCAGCGAATCGTTTCAGCAATTTTCCGCCTCAGTGCAAAAAAGTATCAGTAAAAGTGCTCCCAAGGATTTGTCAGCACGTCAATTGAAGGCTGTAATCAACGCACACTCTTCCAGCTGTCGTGGAAGACACAACAACAATAACTGTCCTTCTGCAGCCCCTGGGCGCAGAAATGGAGTGCGCGATGAAGTTCACAGCCAAAGCTCTGCTTGCCTGCACCTGCATGACCCTCAGCGCCGTCAGTCTTGGCGCGCAAACCCTGACCATTGCCACCGTCAACAACAGCGACATGATCCGCATGCAAAAGCTCTCGAAAACCTTCGAGACCGAGCATCCGGAGATCAAGCTGAACTGGGTGGTACTCGAAGAAAACGTCCTGCGCCAACGCCTCACCACCGACATCGCCACCCAGGGCGGACAGTTCGACGTGTTGACCATCGGCATGTACGAAGCTGCACTCTGGGGCGCCAAAGGCTGGCTGGAACCGATGAAGGACCTGCCTGCTTCCTACGACCTGGACGACGTTTTCCCGTCCGTGCGTGACGGTCTTTCCGTCAAGGGCTCGCTGTATGCCCTGCCGTTCTACGCCGAAAGCTCCATCACCTACTATCGCACCGACCTGTTCAAGGACGCCGGGCTGACCATGCCCGAGCATCCGACCTGGACCCAGATCGGCGAATTCGCCGCCAAACTCACCAACAAGGACAAGGAACAGTACGGCCTGTGCCTGCGGGGCAAAGCCGGTTGGGGCGAGAACATGGCGCTGATCACCACCCTGGCCAACGGCTACGGTGCACGCTGGTTCGATGAGAAGTGGCAGCCGGAATTCAACGGGCCTGAGTGGAAAGACGCGCTGAACTTCTACGTCGACAACATGAAGAAATCCGGCCCGCCGGGGGCTTCCAGCAACGGTTTCAACGAAAACCTGGCGCTGTTCAACAGCGGCAAGTGTGCGATCTGGGTCGACGCCAGCGTCGCCGGCTCGTTCGTCACCGACAAGACCCAAAGCAAGGTGGCTGACCACGTCGGCTTTACCTTTGCCCCGCACGAGAAGACCGACAAAGGTACTTCGTGGCTGTACTCCTGGTCCCTGGGGATTCCAACCAGTTCCAAAGCCAAGGACGCTGCCAAGGTGTTCACCACCTGGGCCACTTCCAAGGAATACAGCCAGTTGGTCGCCAAGACCGACGGGATTGCCAACGTACCGCCAGGTACCCGCAAATCGACCTACAGCGACGAATACATGAAGGCCGCGCCGTTTGCCAAGGTGACGCTGGAATCGCTGAAAGTCGCCGACCCGAAAGACCCGTCGGCCAAGCCGGTGCCGTATGTGGGCATCCAGCTGGTGACCATTCCTGAATTCCAGGCGATTGGTACCCAGGTCGGCAAGTTCTTCTCCAGCGCACTGACCGGTGGCTCCACTGCCGAAAAAGCCCTGGCGGATGCACAGACCTTCACCGAACGCGAAATGAAGCGGGCCGGTTATCCCAAGTAACCCCCAACACCTGTAGGAGCGAGCTTGCTCGCGAAAAAGGTACATCCACCGCAGCGATGCGCCTGGAATACTTTCGCGAGCAAGCTTCGCTCCTACAGGGGCTTTGCGTACCTGTCTCTAATCGGTCCTGATCACCATGAATACCACCACTGCCCAAGTGCAAACCGCTACGCCGGACAAGCCGCGTAAAAGCCGCCTGATAAACCCCGGCTGGTTCCTCGTCAGCCCCTCGGTGGCCTTGTTGCTGCTGTGGATGATCGTGCCGCTGGGCATGACCCTGTACTTCTCGCTGATTCGCTACAACCTGCTCTACCCCGGCGAAAACCAGTTCGTGGGGCTGGAGAACTTCACCTACTTCATCACCGACTCGGGGTTCTTGCCCGGCGCCACCAACACCCTGTTGCTGGTGGGCAGCGTCTTGCTGATCAGCGTGGTGTTTGGCGTACTGATCAGCGCCCTGCTGGAAGCCAGCGAGTTCTTCGGTCGCGGCCTGGTGCGGGTGTTGCTGATTTCACCGTTCTTCATCATGCCCACTGTCGGTGCGCTGATCTGGAAGAACCTGATTTTCCATCCGGTGTCGGGGATCCTCGCCTACGTGTGGAAGCTGTTCGGCGCCCAGCCGGTGGACTGGCTGGCCCATTACCCGTTGCTGTCGATCATTATCATCGTGTCCTGGCAGTGGCTGCCCTTCGCGATCCTGCTGCTGATGACCGCCATGCAGTCCCTCGACCAGGAACAGAAGGAAGCCGCCCGCCTCGACGGTGCCGGCGCCATCGCGATCTTCTGGCACCTGACCCTGCCGCACCTGGCACGTCCGATTGCCGTGGTTGTGATGATCGAAACGATCTTCCTGCTCTCGGTGTTCGCCGAAATCTTCACCACCACCAACGGTGGCCCCGGCTACGCCTCGACCAACCTCGCCTACCTGATCTACAACCAGGCGCTGGTGCAGTTCGACGTGGGCATGGCCTCGGCCGGCGGCTTGATTGCCGTGGTCATCGCCAATATCGCGGCGATCATCCTGGTGCGGATGATCGGCAAAAACCTGACTGACAAGCCTTGAGGGCCGCGCCATGACGCTTCAACAATCCCGCCGCCTGCAAAGCGTGTTGCTCGGCACCCTGGCCTGGGCCATCGCGATCCTGATTTTCTTCCCGATCTTCTGGATGGTGCTGACCAGCTTCAAGACCGAAATCGACGCGTTCGCCACCCCGCCGCAGTTCATCTTCACGCCGACGCTGGAGAACTACCTGCACATCAACGAGCGCAGCAACTACTTCAGCTACGCCTGGAACTCGGTGCTGATTTCCTTCAGCGCCACCGCCCTGTGCCTGCTGATCTCGGTACCGGCCGCCTACTCCATGGCGTTCTACGAGACCAAGCGCACCAAGGGCACGCTGCTGTGGATGCTCTCCACCAAGATGCTGCCGCCGGTGGGCGTACTGATGCCGATCTACCTGCTGGCCAAGAGCTTCGGCCTGCTGGATACGCGCATTGCGCTGATCATCATCTACACCCTGATCAACCTGCCGATCGTGGTCTGGATGGTTTACACCTACTTCAAAGACATCCCCAAGGACATCCTCGAAGCCGCCCGCCTGGACGGCGCCACCCTGTGGCAGGAAATGGTCCGGGTGCTGCTGCCGATCGCCAAGGGCGGCCTGGCTTCCACGGTGCTGCTGTCGCTGATCCTGTGCTGGAACGAGGCGTTCTGGTCGCTGAACCTGACCTCGTCCAACGCCGCGCCGCTCACTGCATTGATCGCCTCCTACTCCAGCCCCGAAGGCTTGTTCTGGGCCAAATTGTCTGCCGTGTCGACCCTGGCCTGTGCGCCGATCCTGATTTTTGGCTGGATCAGCCAGAAACAGCTGGTCCGCGGTCTGTCCTTCGGCGCCGTGAAATAACGGCCAAACCACACCTCTGTAGGAGCCGGCTTGCCGGCGATGGCGATCTCAAGGTCGCCGCAAGGCTCAAGGGCCTCATCGCCGGCGAGCCGGCTCCTACAGCTGACGTGTTTGGCTCTAGCGAATAACAACAAGCGGAGGCCCATCATGGCCAACCTGAAAATCAAGAATCTGCAAAAAGGCTTCGAAGGTTTCTCCATCATCAAGGGCATCGACCTTGAAGTGAACGACAAGGAATTCGTGGTGTTCGTCGGCCCGTCGGGCTGCGGCAAATCCACCCTGCTGCGCTTGATTGCGGGCTTGGAAGAAGTCACCGAAGGCACCATCGAACTGGATGGCCGCGACATCACCGAGGTCACCCCGGCCAAGCGCGACCTGGCAATGGTGTTCCAGACCTACGCCCTGTACCCACACATGAGCGTGCGCAAGAACATGTCGTTTGCCCTGGACCTGGCCGGCGTCGACAAGAAGATTGTCGAGAGCAAGGTCAACGAAGCAGCACGTATCCTGGAGCTGGGCCCTTTGCTTGAGCGCAAGCCAAAGCAGTTGTCCGGCGGCCAGCGCCAGCGTGTCGCCATTGGCCGTGCGATTGTGCGTAACCCGAAGATCTTCCTGTTCGACGAACCCCTGTCCAACCTCGATGCCGCCCTGCGGGTGCAGATGCGCCTGGAGCTGTCGCGCCTGCATAAAGAGCTGCAAGCCACGATGATCTACGTGACCCACGACCAGGTCGAAGCCATGACCCTGGCCGACAAGGTTGTCGTACTCAACAGCGGCCGAGTGGAACAGGTGGGCTCGCCGCTGGAGCTGTATCACCAGCCGGCCAACCTGTTTGTCGCAGGCTTTTTGGGCACGCCGAAAATGGGTTTCCTCAAGGGCAAGGTCACTCGCGTTGACCCACAGAGCTGCGAAGTCGAACTGGACGCCGGCGGCCGCATCAGCCTGCCCCTGAGCAGCGCAACCTTGAGCGTCGGCAGCGCCGTGACCCTGGGCATTCGCCCGGAGCACCTGGAAATCGCCGCGCCGGGGCAAGCCACCCTGACCGTCACCGCCGACGTCGGCGAGCGCCTCGGCAGCGACACCTTCTGCCATGTGATTACCGCCAGCAAGGAGCCGTTGACCCTGCGGATCCGTGGCGACATGGCCAGCCAGTATGGCGAGACCCTGCAGCTGTACCTGGACCCGACCCAATGCCATCTGTTCGACGCTGAGGGTGTTGCCGTGGCCCGCCCACTGCGCGCCGCCGCCTGATTTCGCGAGAATTTCCCGATGAAACTGAACAAGCAAAACCTCACGCAACTGGCGCCCGAAGTGCAACTGCCGGCCTATGCGATTGCCAATACCAGCCAGGGCATCGCGCACATCGGCGTTGGCGGGTTCCACCGCGCCCACCAGGCGTATTACACCGATGCCTTGATGAATACCGGCACAGGCCTGGACTGGAGCATTTGTGGTGTGGGCCTGCGCAGCGAGGACCGCAAGGCGCGGGACGACTTGGCCGGCCAGGACTACCTGTTCACCCTGTATGAACTGGGCGACACCGACGACACCGAAGTGCGCGTGATCGGCTCCATCAGCGACATGCTGCTGGCCGAAGACGGCGCCCAGGCGTTGATCGACAAGCTGGCCAGCCCGCAGATTCGCATCGTCTCGCTGACCATCACCGAAGGCGGCTACTGCATCGACGACAGCAACGGCGAGTTCATGGCCCACCTGCCGCAGATCCAGCATGACCTGGCCAACCCGGGCTCGCCGAAAACCGTGTTCGGGTTTATCTGCGCGGCGTTGACCCAGCGCCGGGCCGCCGGGGTGCCGGCATTTACCGTGATGTCCTGCGATAACCTGCCCCACAACGGCGCCGTGACTCGCAAGGCGTTGCTGGCCTTCGCCGCGCTGCATGACGCTGGCCTGCACGAGTGGATCAAGGCCAACGTGAGCTTCCCGAATGCGATGGTCGACCGCATCACGCCAATGACCAGCACCGCGCACCGCCTGCAACTGCATGACGATCACGGCATCGACGACGCCTGGCCGGTGGTCTGCGAGCCGTTTGTGCAATGGGTGCTGGAAGACAAGTTCGTCAACGGCCGCCCGGCGTGGGAGACGGTGGGCGTGCAGTTCACCGACGACGTGACGCCGTATGAAGAGATGAAGATCGGCCTGCTCAACGGCAGCCACCTGGCATTGACGTACCTGGGCTTCCTGAAGGGCTATCGCTTCGTCCACGAGACCATGAACGACCCGTTGTTCGTGGCCTACATGCGCGCCTACATGGACCTGGACGTCACGCCCAACCTGGCGCCGGTTCCGGGTATCGACCTGACCGAATACAAGCAGACCCTGGTGGACCGCTTTTCCAACCAGGCGATTGCCGACCAGCTGGAGCGCGTGTGTTCCGATGGTTCGTCGAAGTTTCCCAAGTTCACCGTACCCACCATCAACCGCCTGATTGCCGATGGTCGCGAGACCGAGCGTGCTGCGCTGGTGGTGGCGGCCTGGGCGCTGTACTTGAAAGGCGTGGATGAGAATGGGGTGATCTACCGCATTCCAGACCCTCGCGCCGAGTTTTGCCAGGGGCTGGTGACGGACGACGCATTGATCAGCAAGCGGCTGCTGGGGGTGGAAGAGATTTTTGGTACGGCTATTCCCAACTCGCCCGAGTTTGTGGCAGCGTTTGAGCGGTGTTTCGAGAGCCTGCAGGATGTGGGTGTGAGCAAAACGCTGGAGCGGCTGCTCGCCAATCTCAACTGACGGAACCGAATCAAAAATGTGGGAGCGGGCTTGCTCGCGAAAGCGGTGGATCCGTCCACCTTTTCCTAACCTACCCACCCCCTTCCCTAACAAAC
>NZ_JBSVWQ010000288.1:0-6316 GCF_054071215.1 Pseudomonas sp. SDO5522_S412
CCCAAAATCTTGGGAGCGCTGCGCACTCCAGCGGGAGCAAGCTCCCTCGCCACAGCAAGCTCCCAAGCCACAAAAAGCGCTCCAGCCGCAGGGCTATGCGGCACTCAACTGACCAGACTGCGCACCGCACTGATCTGTGGAATCTCCACCCGACGCATGTACACCCGCAGCGGTTCCGTGATGTTGATGCGATCGTCGATGTTCTGGTCCAGCAACAACTGGATCCGCTCGCGGGACAAGGTCATGGCCTGCCCGTCGACCGGCAGCCAGACAAACTCGGCGGTTGGGATGATGCCGTCATCGGCCACGTCCATGCCGAAGGAGTCTTCGCTGAAACGGACGATGTACTGGCCAGTCTTGCGGTTCAGGCCGACAAAACCCTGGAGTTGGTCGGCGGCCTGGCAGATAAGCTCGGAGGTGATGCGCATGGTAAACCTCACTGAAAAGTCCTACTTGGACTGGAAAGATGGTTTACACGCGTGGCAGGAAAATCTGCCCTCTGATGGGGCAATTCAAGGCAAGAGTACTGCATCGCACCGCACAAAAGTGCAGAAAAATGGCCGGTGAACACGTTAATGTCGGTTTGGTGATAGCGCCATTCGCAAGCAATTGTTAAAAAGGAGCCCTTCTCAAAGTTACCTCCACGAAAGGACTTCGCATATGCCTGTCACGTTTACCAAGAGTGCCCTGCTGCTGGCCCTGATGCTGGGCCTTGGCCACGCACAGGCGGCAAGCCCGATCAGCCCTACCGAATTGGCCACCAACGAAGGCATTCCGCACCCCGCCGTGATTGCCCACCGTGGCGCCTCCTTCGATGCACCGGAATCCACCGCCGCCGCCTACAAAGTCGCGCGCGACCTGGGGGCCGACTACCTGGAAATGGACCTGCAACGCAGCAAGGACGGCGTGCTATTCGCCCTGCATGACAACAACCTGCAACGCACCACCGACGTCGCCACCAAGTTCCCGGAGCGCAAGGACAGCCCGGCCAACGAATTCACCTGGGCCGAGCTTAAAACCCTGGACGCCGGCAGCTGGTTCAACGCCGCCTACCCGGACCGTGCCCGCCCGGGCTTCGTCGGTTTGAAAATCCTCAGCCTGGACGAAATCATCAAGATCGCCGAAGGCAACCCGCAGCACAAACCCGGCCTGTACATCGAAACCAAGGAGCCGAAGCAATTCCCGGGCATCGAGGCCGACCTGAAGAACAAACTGCTGGATAAAGGCTGGTTGAGCTCCACCGGCTCCAACCAGGCCCAGAAAAACATCGGCGTCGGCCAGGGCAAGGGCCGCGTGGTGCTGCAAACCTTTGAGAAAGACAGCCTGAAAGAACTGCAAAAAGAGATGCCCAACACCCCGAAAATCCTGCTGTTGTGGGTAGGTGAAGGCAGCATCGAACCGAAATCCAAGGTGCCCTTCGCCGAGTCCGGCGAGCCGAGCAAAGCCGCCTACTACGCCAAGCAGGAGCCGAAGGACGCCGCCGAGTTCGAAAAATGGATCGACGAGGCCAAGAGCCTGGGCGCCATCGGTACCGGCCCTTCGGCACAACTGACCAACCTGGGCGACCAGAGCTACTCCGACCTGGTCAAACCCGAGATGAACCAGTTGACCCACGACAAGGGCTTGCTGGTGCACGTGTACACCGTGGATGAGCCGGTGGACTTCGACAAGGTCATGAAAGCCGGCGTCGATGGCATCTTCACCAACCGCGCTGCCGAACTGCTGAAGTACTACAAGCGCTGGCCATCCTCGAGTGTGGCCGACCTGCTGCAGGACAACGGTTACTGAGTGAGCCCCGAATGGTCAGGTCGCCTGTGGCTGGGGCCTGACTACGGGCTGATCCAGGGCATACCGGGGCGCACCGCGTCCCATGCACACTATGCCCATCAGCTGATGTTCTCCGCGGGCGGGCCGGTCACGGCCAGCCTCGATGGCCGTGCCATCACGGCCCATCGCCTGTTTATCCCGTCCAGAATGCCCCACGCCATCCTCCACTCCCACGGTGAGGTGTTGATGGTGTATGCCGAACCCGGCGCCTTTGACTTCGACTCTTTGCAGGCCGCCCTGGCCGACAGTGAACGGTCCCTGGAAGCACTCGAGCGCACGCTGCGCCAATTGCCGAGACGCGCACTGGAAGATGCCAGGGTGGAGCGCGCGCTGTCGGCGCTGGATCAGCAACTGAGTGGCAAGGTCTCGGCCCAAGCCCTGGCGCAGGCGGCGCACGTTTCGTTAAGCCAGCTGGAACGTTTGTTCGCCAACCAACTGGGTTTGCCGGTACGTCGCCTGGTGTTGTGGCGGCGCTTGCGAGTGGCGCTGGGACTGGCGCTCGGCGGCAGCACCCTGACCGAGGCTGCACATGGCGCCGGGTTCGCCGATTCGGCGCACTTTTCCCGGACCATGAAGCAACTATTTGGCGTCACGGCCGGGGCGTCGTTGCGCAACCTGAACGTACGAATCCTGGACTAGACCCGCGGGAACCGGCGGCTCCTTGCTCAAGCGCACCGTCCTGAACGGGTCGCGCAACTGCGCCACATACTCCCGCGGAAAATCCGGCCGGCTGCCAATCCCCAAGTCGCCCTGCCCCATTCGATAGTCATGGCTGTAAAACGCCGTACCCAAGAGCCAATCCCACAGATTGAAAAACAAGCCGAAATTCACATCCCCAGCCCGGCCATATTTCATGTGATGAAAACGATGCACCGGCGCCCAGGCGAACACCCAGCGCAGCGGCCCCAGGCGCATGTCGACATTGGAATGCTGCAACAGCAGCTGCACGGCAATCGCCAGGGCCAGCAGCAGCGCCACCTCCGTGGGAATGCCCAGCAGGATCAACGGCGCCAACCCGGCCGTGGCTTCCAGCATCTGGTGCAACGGATGCTTCATCAAGCCATTGAAGCCATACAGCCGTTGCACGCTGTGGTGCACCGCATGCAGGCGCCACAAGACAGCGACTCGGTGGCTGGCGTAATGCATCAGGGTGATGCCCGCATCGGCAATGAAGATCGCCAGCAGCAATTGCGCCCAGAGCGGCCACGCCCGCGGCCATACACCGTCGACGGCCAACAGCGCGGTCAGCACCGGCAAGATCAACAAGCCCGCCGCATTGAGGCCCTCATT
Source organism: Pseudomonas sp. SDO5522_S412 (assembly GCF_054071215.1). Lineage (NCBI taxonomy): Bacteria > Pseudomonadati > Pseudomonadota > Gammaproteobacteria > Pseudomonadales > Pseudomonadaceae > Pseudomonas > Pseudomonas sp. SDO5522_S412. Next base: position 3,118 of record NZ_JBSVWQ010000288.1, read on the forward strand.
GACCAACGCGTGAATCAAGTCGCGACGACGATCACCCTGGTTGCGATTCCACTGCGGCTCATAGGGCAACCACCACTCGGCGATAAACGACACCGCCACCGCCAGAACAAATACCAGCCCCAGCCACTGCAGCGCATCCCTCTGCACCAGCCACAGCGCCCACCCGATAAACCCCGCCCAGAACAAGGGCGCATACACCCAGGCCATTAACTGTTTCATCTGTGCCTCCCGTAAGTGAGACGCCAGCATGAAACCCCGCACTCGCCGCCGATTGAACAAACGGCGCAATTTTAAGGGTGAGTTAAGTTGCGCTGGTTAACCTGATCCCACTTAAACAGCTCACCCCAAAGGATCACACCATGAAAAACCTGACCGCTCTGTTCGCCGCTGCCGCCTTGACCCTTACCGCCGGTTTGGCCCAGGCCGATGTTCGCCCGGACCAGATTCCGAGCCTGCTCAAGTCCGGTGCCGTGATGGATTTTGAAAAGCTCAACGCCAAGGCCGTGGCCCAGCACAAAGGCGCCACCATCGTTGACACCGAACTGGAAGACAAAGCCGGCCGCCTGGTCTACGAGACCGAACTGCGTGACACCAGCAACGTGAAGTGGGACGTGAAGCTGGATGCCAAGACCGGCGAAGTCCTGGAAAACAAGCAAGACACTTGAGTTGAACCGCAAAAACGCCGCGCCGCCTTTGGGCCGCGCGGCTTTTTTATGCGCGCTCGTCGCCCAGAAGAGCAATTAGTCTAATTAGCGTGAACGAATTTGTACCTTACGCCGCCAAGCTCGCTAGAATCCCAACCATCAGCCAAGGCACAACGCCAGCAGCATCAGGACCGGAACCGTTCGCCATGGGGCAAAAAGCCGTCGACATTGCCACCATTGGCAGAATCAGCGCCGTCCCGGCGATTCTCCAGGTAGTCAGCGAGATGACCGGCTTGCGTTTTGCGGCCGTGGCCCGGGTCACCGATGATTCATGGACCGCCTGCGCCGTGCGCGACCAACTGGACTTCGGCCTGCCCGTGGGTGGCGAGCTGGACCTGACCACCACCCTGTGCCACGAAATACGCGACTCCCACGTCTCGATCGTGATCGACAAAGCCAGCGAAGACCCGCTGTACCGCGACCACCACACGCCGCGTATCTACCACTTTGAAAGCTACATCTCGGTGCCGGTGTTCCGCACCGACGGGCGTTTCTTCGGCACCATCTGTGCCCTGGACCCGAACCCGGCGCAACTGCGCAGCAGCACGATCCAGTCGACCATGGAGTCGTTTGCCCGGGTGCTGTCGCTGCAGATCGAAGCCGAAGAAAGCCTCCAGCAGACCGAAGCCGACCTGCAGCAGGAGCGCGAAACCGCCGAACTGCGCGAACAATTCATCGCCGTGCTCGGCCACGACCTGCGCAACCCGCTGTTCGCCATCAACGTCGGCGCCGAACGGCTGCTGCGCAAACACCCGGACCCGGCCACCGACACCCTGGTGCGGCACATGCTGGCCAGCGGCCGCCGGGCCTCGCAACTGGTGGAAGACGTACTGGACTTTGCCCGCGGGCGAATGGGCAGCGGCATCCCGGTGAACATCAGTGAATGCACTGGGCTTGAAGACACTTTGCAGCATGTGGTGGAAGAGGTGCAGCACGTCCATCCAAATCGGCTGATTCACGCCAGCATCGGCAATCTCAAGGGTGTGAAAGGCGACCGCGAGCGGCTCGCGCAATTGCTCTCCAACCTGGTGGCCAACGCCATCAGCCACGGCAACCCGCAAGGACCGGTTGAAGTCAGTGCGCAGGTCAACGCCGGCACGTTTGAGTTAACGGTGAAAAACCTTGGGCTGATCAGTGAGCAAGCCATGCCGCTGCTGTTCCAGCCCTACTCCCGACCGACGGGCGCCCTGCCCCAGGCCGGGTTGGGCCTGGGGTTGTACATCGTCAAGCAGATTGCCGACGCCCATGGCGGGCGGCTGGAAGTGTCTTCCAGCGAGCAGGACGGCACGGTGTTCAGCTTCAGTTTGCCCGCGGGCGATTGACGGCCACCTCAAACCGTCACAAAAGCGTCAAATTCAGTTGCCATGATGCGCTCAGGTGAACCTGTGAAATTTCCTACAGGCACTTTCCCTGCGAGCCTCCATGAACCACAGCATCGACCACAGCCACCAGGACTCCGACCTGTTTGGCTTGCTCTACGGCTTTCGTTTCCGCCCCGGTGAAAAGGGCGAACAGATTGATTCAGCCACTGCCCTTGCGGCCTTGCAGCAGCCCGGAGACCCCGACGAATTTCTGTGGCTGCATTTGAACCTGGCCCACGCCGCCTGTGAGCGCTGGATGCAGGCGCACCTGAACCTGCCGGAAGAATTCTTCGAAGCCTTGCACGAAGGCTCACGCTCCACCCGCATCGAACACGTGGACTCGGCCTTGCTGGCGGTGGTCAACGACGTGGTCTTCAACTTCAGCAGCATGGTGTCTTCAGACATTTCCACCTTATGGGTGTGCGCCCGCAGTCGGCTGTTGATCAGCGCGCGCCTGCAACCGCTGCATTCGGTGGACAAGCTGCGCTCGTCGGTTAAGGCCGGTGAACACTTTCGCTCGCCGCTGGAACTGTTGGTGCATTTGCTGCGGGACCAGGGCGAGGTGCTGACACAGATCGTGCGCAAGACCAGCCTCAGCGTCGACCAGATCGAGGACCAGTTGCTGTCGTCACGCCTGTCCACCAACCGCGCCGAACTGGGTGCCGCGCGCCGGGTGCTGGTGCGCCTGCAACGGCTGCTGGCGCTGGAGCCCGGCTCGTTGCTGCGGCTGCTCAATCGTCCGCCCCAGTGGCTGCAGAAGGAAGACGTGAAAGAGCTGCGCAAATCCACCGAGGAGTTTGCGCTGATCATCAACGACCTGATGGCGTTGGGTGAGCGGATCAAGCTGCTGCAGGAAGAGATCGCCGCCAACCTCAACGAACAGAGCAACCGCACGTTGTTCACCCTGACCGTGGTCACGGTGCTGGCGTTGCCGATCAACATCATTGCCGGTTTTTTTGGCATGAACGTTGGTGGTGTGCCGCTTTCTACAGACCCTGAAGGCTTCTGGATTCTGGTGGCGCTGGTGGCGACATTCACCCTGATTGCCGGACGCTGGGCGTTTCGCAAGCGCAAGGATTATTGAATTTGAAATGCGATCAAGTGTGGGAGCTGGCTTGCCTGCGATAGCGGTGG
>NZ_JBSVWQ010000289.1:0-6236 GCF_054071215.1 Pseudomonas sp. SDO5522_S412
TCAGTAGTCGATAAGTCGACTGACACACCGCCTTCGCGAGCAAGCCCGCTCCCACAAAAGCCTGCCCCCACATGGGGAGCAGGCAGCAGGCAAATCAGTAGCGGTAAGCGTGCGGCTTGAACGGGCCTTCGACCGTCACGCCGATGTAGTCGGCCTGGGTCTTGGTCAGTTGAGTCACTACGCCGCCGAAGCCGCGGACCATTTCCAGGGCCACTTCTTCGTCGAGTTTCTTCGGCAGTACTTCCACGGTCAGGCGCTCGGCTTTCTGGGCGGGCGAAAGGTCGGCGTATTTCTGGCCGAACAGGAAGATCTGCGCCAGTACCTGGTTGGCGAACGAGCCATCCATGATGCGGCTTGGGTGGCCAGTGGCGTTGCCCAGGTTCACCAGGCGGCCTTCGGCCAGCAGGATCAGGTAGTCATCGTTCTGCGGGTCGAAATCGCCAGCACCGGTACGGTGAACCTTGTGTACCTGTGGCTTCACTTCTTCCCATGCCCAGTTCTTGCGCATGAAAGCGGTGTCGATTTCGTTGTCGAAGTGACCGATGTTGCACACCACGGCGCGCTTTTTCAGGGCCTTGAGCATGTTCGAGTCGCACACGTTCACGTTGCCGGTGGTGGTCACGATCAGGTCGATCTTGCCCAGCAGGGCCTTGTCGATGCTGGCTTCGGTGCCGTCGTTCTGGCCGTTGATGAACGGCGAAACCACTTCGAAACCGTCCATGCAGGCTTGCATGGCGCAGATCGGGTCGACTTCGGAGACTTTAACGATCATGCCTTCCTGACGCAGGGACTGGGACGAACCCTTGCCCACGTCACCGTAGCCGATCACCAGCGCTTGCTTGCCGGACAACAGGTGGTCGGTGCCGCGCTTGATCGCGTCGTTCAGGCTGTGACGGCAGCCGTACTTGTTGTCGTTCTTGCTCTTGGTCACCGAGTCGTTGACGTTGATGGCCGGGATTTTCAGCTCGCCCTTGGCCAGCATGTCCAGCAGGCGGTGAACGCCGGTGGTGGTTTCTTCGGTCACGCCGTGGACGCGGTCGAGGATCTGCGGGTATTTCTTGTGCAGCAGCTCGGTCAGGTCGCCGCCGTCGTCGAGGATCATGTTGGCGTCCCATGGCTTGCCATCCTTGAGGATGGTTTGCTCCAGGCACCACTCGTACTCTTCTTCGGTTTCGCCTTTCCAGGCGAACACGGCGATACCGGCAGCAGCGATAGCGGCAGCGGCCTGGTCTTGAGTCGAGAAAATGTTGCAGGACGACCAGCGTACTTCGGCACCCAGGGCAACCAGGGTTTCGATCAGCACGGCAGTCTGAATGGTCATGTGGATGCAGCCGAGAATCTTCGCGCCCTTGAGCGGCTGCTCAGCGGCGTACTTGCGACGCAGGCCCATCAGGGCTGGCATTTCGGATTCGGCGATAAAGGTTTCGCGACGGCCCCAGGCAGCGAGGGACATGTCGGCGACTTTGTAGTCGGTAAAACCTGCAGGCGTGATTACAGCGCTCATGAAGAGCCTCCATTCGTAGTGTGCGAATGGGCGCCGTTGTGCGTTTAGTATCCAGCTGGCTAACCAGGCCGAACAACGCCCCATCCGAGCCTGACAGGTCGAGCCTGCTGCAGCGCCCCTCGGACAGGTGGCGGGAGAACGGTATCAATCGAAGATGACCGTTTTGAAGCGGAGGCGATTATAGCCGCCTGCGCCTGACTTCTAAAGCCTTTCTGTCGGCGGCATGAAGATCGCTCATGGGGTTGATAGGCAATGGCTCATAGAGCTTGGGCCCGGCCTCTGCCATGATGTTGCCCATCATTTCGCAACACGCTTTGGAGTGAACATGAACTTCCACACCCGCAAATGGGTAAAACCCGAAGACCTCAACCCCAACGGCACCCTGTTCGGTGGCAGCCTGCTGCGCTGGATCGACGAAGAAGCGGCCATCTACGCGATTGTCCAGTTGGGCAACCAGCGGGTGGTGACCAAGTACATCTCCGAAATCAACTTCGTCAGCGCCTCGCGCCAGGGCGACATCATCGAACTGGGCATCACCGCCACCGAGTTCGGTCGCACCTCCATCACCCTGACCTGTGAAGTGCGCAACAAGATCACGCGCAAGAGCATTCTGACGGTGGAAAAAATGGTCTTCGTGAACCTGGGTGAAGACGGTCTGCCGGCGCCCCATGGCCGCACCGAGATCAAGTACGTGAAGGATCAGTTCCAGTCGGAAGGCCTCGGCGAGTAATCCTGCGCAGGGCCAGTGAACGCTCTTGATCAACCATAGGTCGTACCTGAACATCGCCCCCCCGTTCAGGTATCACCATGGCCACGCAAGAAGACGGCAAGACCCCCAATCTGTCGCAGGAAGAGCAGCACGACGTCGACAAGAATCAGCCGCCTCGCGCGGCGGTTCTGCATGAAATCATCCGCACTCAAGGCGATCAGGAACTGGAGCGCAACGTCGCCGCGTTGTGGTGGTCGGCGCTGGCCGCCGGCCTGACCATGGGCCTGTCACTGATGGGCATGGGCTTGCTCAACTCGCGCCTGCCGGATGGCGAGGAGTTCAAGGTGATCGCCAGTTTTGGTTACTGCGCCGGCTTTCTTGCCGTGATCCTCGCCCGTCAGCAGTTATTCACCGAAAACACCCTGACCGCGGTGTTGCCGGTGATGAGCAAACCCACGCTGAAGAATTTCGCACGCCTGCTGCGTTTATGGGCCGTGGTGCTGGTGGGCAACCTGTGCGGCACCTTGCTGGTGGCGTACGTGATGCTGCACTTGCCGATCTTTGACACCAAGACCGACCTGGCCTTCCTGGAAATCGGGCGCAAGGTCATGGAAAACGACGCCTACCAGATGTTCGCCAAGGGCATCGTGTCGGGCTGGATGATCGCCACCATGGTGTGGATGATCCCATCCATGGAAAGCGCCAAAATCTGGATCATCATCCTGATCACCTACCTGATGGCACTGGGAGACTTCACCCACATCGTGGTGGGCTCGGCGGAAGTGTCGTACCTGGTATTTGCCGGCGAGCTGCCGTGGAAAGACTTCTGGCTGGTGTTCGCCGGGCCGACGCTGGCGGGCAATATCATCGGCGGCAGCTTTATCTTTGCGCTGATCAGCCATGCGCAGATTCGCAGCGAAAGCAGCCTGCCGGGCAAAGCCGCTGCGGACCCGAGGCATCCGCAGCAGATCAACAAGGGTCAGTGAGTCTCCGGCGCCGCAGCAGGCGCCGGCTCATCCTTGGTCACATGCTTGACCAGCTTGCCGATGCTCAAGCCCTGCAACAGGATGGACGACAGCACCACGATGTAGGTGATACTCAGCAGCAAGTCACGCTCCGGGCCCAGTGGCAGGGCCAGGGCCAGTGCCACGGAAACCCCGCCGCGCAAGCCACCCCAGGTGAGGATGCGGATGGTGCCGCGGGGCACCGTGCGCCAGCGGCGCAGCAGCAGGATCGCCGGGGCCACCGTCAGCAGGCGTGACAACAGGATTGCCACGGCCAGCAAACTGGCGGCCAACACGTGCAGCCAGTTGAACGGCAACAGCAGCAGTTCCATGCCGATCAGCGCAAACAGCAGGGCGTTGAGCATGTCATCGAGCAGTTCCCAGAAACCGTCCAGGTAGCGCCGGGTCATGTCGTTCATCGCCAGCTTGCGGCCGAGGTTGCCGATGATCAGGCCCGCCACCACCATCGCAATGGGTGCCGAGACGTGCAGTTCAGTGGCCATCGCCGAGCCGCCGATCACCAGGGCCAGGGTCAGCATCACTTCGATCTGATACTGCTCGATGCTCTTGATCATCAGGTACACGATGTAGCCGATCAGCCCGCCAAACACCACGCCGCCAATCGCCTCATGGGCAAACAGCATGGCCGTGGCGCCGACCGTAGGCGTCTCGCCCAGTTGCGCGATGCCCAGCAACACGGTGAACACCACCACCGCCGTGCCGTCGTTGAACAGCGATTCGCCGACGATGGTGGTTTTCAGTGGTTTCGACGCATTGGCGGTCCGCAGCACACCGAGCACGGCAATCGGGTCGGTGGGGGAAATCAGCGCGCCGAACAGCAGGCAGTACAGGAAACTCACGTGCCAGCCGAACAGGGCAAAGATGTAGAAGGCCAGGCTGCCGATCACCACCGTGGCAATCAATACGCCGAAGGTGGCAAGCAGGCCGATGGGCCAGCGGTAGCTGCGCAGGTCGCTCAGGTTGACGTGCAAGGCGCCGGCGAACAGCAGGAACGAGAGCATCCAGTTCATCAGCAGGTCGCCGAAGTCGATCTGGCCGATCAACTGCTGGATGCGCTCTTCAAGGCCGGGGTAGCCGATAAAGCTCAAGCCTTGCAGCAGCAGGGAAAACATCAGTGCCGTGACCATCACACCGATGGTGGGCGGCAGGCCGATGAAGCGGTAGTTCACATACGTGAGCAGGGTGGTGAGGCAAATAAACGCAGCGACAAGTTCAAGCATCCGGGGTCCTTGGATGGAGGAGTGAGTAGAGATCATATGTGGGAGCTGTCGAGCCCCAGCGAGGCTGCGATGGCATCACCTGGGTGAGGCTGCAAGACCGCAGCGCCTGTATCGCAGCCTCGCTAAAGCTCGACAGCTCCCACACAGAACACATTTATCAGTTGGCTACGTTGACCGCAGCAAGGCGACGACGTTGCAGGTCGATGAACAAAAGTGCCGCCGCCACCGTCCCGCCGATCCAGGCACCGAGCGGCAGGCGAGGATCTCCTTCGGTAATCGTGACGCTCTGATCAGGCATACGCAGGCCGACGCCCGGATCGGCGAAGATCGGGCAGCAGCAAAAATTTATTGGTCCAGGTCTTTGCTCAACTGAGTGCGGCGTGGTCGGCTTTAGTATAAACAGGTGCTGAAATATGACGAATCAATTCCGCTTTTTATGACTGGGGAGTCACCGTGATTGCAACAGCTTTGGTACTGGTAGCGGCGTTGTTGCATGCGACGTGGAACACCTTGATCAAATTCAGCGGCGAGCGCCTGTTGGTCATCGCGTGCATGGACACGGTGGCGTTGCTGTTCGTGGTGCTGGCGGTGGGGTTTGTATCGTTTCCGCCACTGGAAATCTGGCCGTGGATCATCGCCTCGGCGTTGTTTGAATTGCTCTACCGCTACCTGCTGATCCAGGCCTATCGCGTGGGTGACCTGGGCCTGGTGTACCCATTGATGCGCGGCTTGTCGCCTTTGGTGGTGCTGGCGCTGACGCTGGTGTTTGCCGGTGAGGTGCTCAGTACCCAGCAGATTCTCGGCATTCTGCTGATCCCGTTTGGCATGCTGTGCCTGTTGTGGCAGGGCGGCGGTGGCGACCGGTTGCCCTGGTCGATGCTGCCGGTGGTGGCGTTGATCGGCTTGTGTATCGGTTGCTACACCTTCCTCGATGGCCAGGCATTGCGCCGTTGGTCACACCCGCTGGACTACCTGGTGTGGCTGACGCTGATAAGCGCATGGCCGTTTCCGTTGCTGGCGATGGTGCGCAAACGGGCGGCGTTCGGGCTGTTCTGGCGCACGCAGTGGCGGCTGGGGCTGAGTGTCGGGTTGTGCGTGTTGTTGAGCTACGCTCTGGTGCTTTGGGCCATGCAGTTGGGCTCGATTGCCGAAGCCGCTGCGCTGCGGGAAGTCAGCGTGATCCTGGTGGTGCTGTTCGGCATGCGTTACCTGAAAGAACCTTTCGGCCGCCCACGGCTCATAGCCTGTGGGTTGGTGCTGATCGGCATGTTCGTGATGAAACTCTAACCGTCGGATAAAACTAAAAAAGGAATGGGTTATGACAGTCGCTTTCTGGTGTGTGTTGATCGCAATCTTTCTGCCGTACCTGTGCACGGGCGTGGCCAAGTTCAGCGGCGGCAAGTTCGGGCCCCGGCAGAACCATGACCCGCGGGCGTTCCTCGACACCCTCGAGGGGTTTGCCAAGCGCGCCCACAGTGCGCAACTCAACAGCTTCGAAGTGACCCCGGCCTTTGCGGCCGCGGTGATCATTGCCCATCTGGCTGGCGTTGCGTCGCTGGTGACGATCAACGTCCTGGCGGTGCTGTTCATCACCAGCCGGTTGCTCTACATCATCTGCTACCTGGCGGACTGGGCGATGCTGCGGTCGGTGGTGTGGGCGGTGGGGATGGCGTTGATTGCGAGCTTCTTCTTCGTCTCGATCTGAAGCCTGACACTGTTCAAATGTGGGAGCGGGCTTGCTCGCGAATGCGGTGGATCAGTCGATACATCCGGTGACT
>NZ_JBSVWQ010000290.1:0-6225 GCF_054071215.1 Pseudomonas sp. SDO5522_S412
TCAGTCACTGAATGTTTAACTGATACACCGTCTTCGCGAGCAAGCCCGCTCCCACATTTTGACCGATGCGGCCTTGAGGACCGTGTCAGCGCTTGAGTTTGCGCTTGTTGCGATATTGGTCGATCACCACCGCCACCACGATGATCAGGCCCTTGATGATGTCCTGGATGTAGGCATCCACGCCGACGAAGGTAAACCCGCTGGCCATCACCCCGAGGATCAGCGCGCCGATCACGGTGCCGGTGATGCGCCCTACTCCGCCCGCCAGGCTGGTGCCGCCGATCACCGCGGCGGCAATCGCGTCCAGCTCATAGGACATGCCCATGCCAGCCTGCCCGGTGGCTGCCCGTGCCGACGCCACTACACCGGCCAGGCCTGCCAGCAGGCCGGCGATGCTGTAGACGATGATCAGGTGGCGCTTGACGTTGATGCCCGAGGTGCGCGCCGCCTGCATGTTGCCGCCGATGGCGTAGGTGTACTTGCCGTACTTGGTGTAGCGCAGGGCGATATGGAAGATCACCGCCACCACCAGGAAGATCACCACCGGCATCGCGCCGTGGCCGATGGCCGTGTAGGAGTCCGAGAGCATGCTCACCGGCTGGCCTTCGGTGTAGTAACGCGCCAGGCCACGGGCCGAGACCATCATGCCGAGGGTCGCAATAAACGGTGGAATCCCGGTGACCGCAATGATACTGCCGTTGATCGCCCCCGCCAGCAGCCCCACGCCCAGGCCCATCGCCACCGGTATCCACACCGGCAGGTCAGTCAATGACGGAAACACCGCACGGGAAAAGTCGGAAGTCTGCGCCAGGCTGGCGGCGATCATCGCCGACAACGCCAGCACCGAGCCCGAGGACAAATCGATACCGGTGGTGATGATCACCTGGGTCACGCCAATCGCCAGCAGGCCGATGATCGACACCTGCAGGATCATCAATACAAGGCGCTGGGAGTTCATCAGGAAGCTCTGGTCGCGCACGATCCAGCCGAACAACTCAAACACCAGGCCGATGCCAATCAGCACCAGCAGGATGCTCAGCTCGGTGGGCATGCGTCGACGGTGCTTGACCGGCGCCGCAGCGGGCTTCTTTTCCTCGGGTTTGCTTTCCAGTATCGCGTTCATAACCACTCACCTTTTTTATCGCGTTGCGCCGGCCACAACGGGCCGGCGCCGTCTGTTCGTTAGTGGACCGCCGTCATACCGGAAGCCAGTTGCATGACTTTTTCCTGGGTCGCATCCGCGCGGTCCAGGGTGCCCATCAGGTCGCCTTCGTGCATCACCATCACCCGGTCGCTCATGCCCAGCACCTCGGGCAGCTCCGAGGAAATCATGATCACCGCCATGCCTTCGCTGGCCAGGTAGGAAATCAGCCGGTAGATCTCGGCCTTGGCGCCCACGTCGATACCGCGAGTGGGTTCGTCGAGGATCAGCAGCCGTGGGTTGGTCATCAGCCAGCGGGCCAACAGGGCTTTTTGCTGGTTGCCACCGGACAAGGTGTCGATGCATTGCTCCAGCGACGGGGTTTTCACCCGCAGCTTGGTGCACATGTCTTCACACAGGGCACGCAGGGCTTTTTGCTGGATAAAGCCATTGCCGGAGTAATGCGGCAGCACGGCCATCTCCATGTTTTCCAGTACCGACAGGCAGGGGAACAGGCCGCTGAGCTTGCGGTCTTCGGTCAGCAGCGCGAAGCCCTTCTCGATGGCCATATGCGGGTCGGTGATGCGCACGGTCTTGCCGTCCAACTGGATCTCGCCGCCGGAGCTTGGGGTGATGCCGAAAATGGTTTCGGCCACATTGGTCCGCCCGGAGCCCATCAGCCCGGCGATACCGAGAATTTCGCCGGCGTGCAGGTCGAACGACACGCCCTGGAATACCCCATCCAGGCGCAGGTCGCGCACCGACAGCAGCAGATTGCCGATGGGCTTGTCACGCACCGGGAACAGATGGCTCAGCTCACGCCCCACCATCATCGAGATCAGGCTGTCGCTGTCCATGCTGTCGGCCCGTTGCAGGCCGATATAGGCGCCATCGCGGAACACCGCTACTTCATCGGCGATGGCGAATACTTCGTTCATTTTATGGGTGATGTAGATGATGCCTTTGCCCTGGGACTTGAGGTCGGCAATGATCGAGAACAGGTGGGCCACTTCCTTGTCGGTAATGGCGGAGGTCGGTTCATCCATGATCAGGATGTCGGAGTCATAGGACACCGCCTTGGCAATCTCGACCATCTGCCGCTCGGCAATGCTCAGGTTGCCGACGTGTTCCTCCGGGTCGAGGTTGATCCGCAGCCGCTCCAGCAGTTCGGCGGTGCAGCGGTGCATTTCCCGGTGGTTGACCATGTGCAGGCCGTTGAGCTGTTCGCGGCCGATCCAGATGTTCTCGGCGATGCTCATGTGCGGCATCAGGTTGAGTTCCTGGTGGATCATCGCGATCCCGGCCTTCTGCGCCGCCAACGGCGTTTCGAATTTGATCGGCTTGCCACGCAAGCGGATTTCACCGGCGTCGGGCTGATAGATGCCGGCGATGATCTTCATCAGCGTCGACTTGCCCGCACCGTTCTCGCCCATCAGCGCCAGCACCGAGCCGGGGCGCACCCGCAGTTGCACATCGGCCAGGGCCACGACGCCGGGAAAGCCTTTGCTGATGTTGGAGATTTCCAGCAGATAGGGTTCTTCCAGTACCAAGGGCTGGATACCGGGAGGCTGGGAAGCAGTCGCTTGAGCAAACATATCGGGTACTCCGTCAGCAGGGCCGCCGTGGCTGCCCTGCCGGTTTATTGTTGTTATTAAGGGCTACTTGAAGTCTTTGACGTTGTCCGGGGTGATCAGCTTGAACGGGATCACCACGTTCTGCTCGACCGGCTCGTGCCTGGCCATCTTGCGCGCCGCTTCCACCGAACCCACGGCCTGGCCATTGGCGTCCTGGAACGCCGACGCGGCCATGTCGCCCTTGGTAATCGCGTTCAAACCGTCCGGTGTGCCATCCACCCCGGCGATCAACACGGTGCCCGGCTTGGTGCCCGCCGACTTCAACGCCATGGACGCACCGATGGCCATCTCGTCGTTGTTGGCCAGCACCGCGTTGAATTCACGGCCTTGGGTCAGCCAGTCGTTGACCAGGGTCATGCCCTTGTCACGCAGCCAGATGCCGGTCTGTTCCTGCTCGATCTTGATGTCCGGGTATTTGGCCAGAACTTCCTTAACACCCTTGGTGCGGTTGGTGGTGGAGTTGTTCGCCAGGTCACCCAACAGGATTACGATCTTGCCCTTGCCGCCGAGCTTTTCGGCGATGTACTGCATTTGCAGGCGACCCGCCTCGACGTCATTGGAGGTCACGGCCACGATGCCTTTGGGCAGATCCGTCTGGTCGGGACGACGGTTGACGTACACCAGCGGAATGCCCGCCGCGAGGGCCGCTTTACTGATATTGGCGGTAGACGCCGTGTCGACCGGGTTGACGATGATGGCGTCGACTTTCTGGCTGATAAAGTTCTCGACCTGGCTCAGTTGCTTGACCACATCGGCGCGGGCGTCTTCGAACTGCAGCTGCACGCCGTCACCCTTGGGGTAGGACTTGGCTTGCTTGTCCATGTCTTCACGCAGGTAAGTCAGGAAGGTGTCATCGAACGCCGACATGCTCACGCCCACCTTGATATCGGCCGCCGTGGCGAAACCACTGGCGAGCATCATGGACAGGGCCAGCGCGGTAAAACGGATCGGGGTCTTCATGAACGGTCTGTCTCCAATTTCTTGTTGGTTTTGTGGACGTTGCGTTTTTCAGAGCGAAGCGGTCGGCAGTCGAACGATCGGCGCCCCCGGAATGCAGCACACCAGGGAACCCTTGCTTTCGACGCACAGGACATTCAGGAGGGAAAAGTAAAACGGCCGGGCGCGGGGCAGACCGCGTGGCTGGAGGGCAGGACGTAAAACTCGCAGTACAGCGTTGAAGATTTTCATCTGACGGTACCTGGTTGTTTTGATCTTGTTTTTGTCGAGTCGCCCGAATCGAGTCCGAACGTACTTTATGCAACCTGGAATGACTTTATTGGAAAATAATTTCCATATCAACCTGTTTTAGAATTTTATTCTATTTTTCATCCATGAGGCTCCATAGCCGCCATTTCCACTACCTGCTGGCGCTCTGAACTCAGGCGCGCGGCATCCAGTACGCGGGTGGTTGCCAGCGCATCCAGGACGTTCACCGGCAACTCGCCGTGGCCTTCCACCGCGCTTTGCAGCTGACTGTAGAACTGATTCCAACGGCCCTTTTCCGACGGCACCCGCTCACGATCCGGCCCCTGCTCGAACCAGCCCCAGCGTCGATGTTCTTCAGCGCCCCAGTGCTCGCCTTCGGTTTTCGGGGTCTTGCCGGCCAGCAGCGCCTCTTCCTGGCCGTCCAGCCCTTCGATGGTGTAGCAACCGGCCGTACCATTCACCCGAAACCGCGGGGCCTGGCTGTTTTGCAGGGCGCTGCCCCACAGGTGTGAAATCACCCCGTTGGCGTGGGTCAGCGATACAAAGAAGCCGTGGTCCAAGCTCCGCTCATCGGCGGTGTAGTGCAACTGCGCGAAGACCCGGTCCACCGGGCCGAACAGTTGCATGGCCTGGTCCACCAAGTGGCTGCCCAAGTCCCGCAGGAAGCCGCCGCCGCTGGCATTGCCCACCGAGCCCGGGTTGTAGCGCTCCACCCGGGATTCAAAGCGGGTGACGGTGCCCAGGGCTCCGGCGTCGATCAGCTTGCGCACGGTGAGGAAGTCCGAATCCCAGCGCCGGTTCTGGTAGACGCTGAGCAGCACGCCCTGGCGCTCGGCGGCGGTGATCAAGGCCTGGGCCTGTTCGGCATTGCTGGCAAAGGGTTTGTCGCTGACCACCGCCACACCGTGCTCAATGGCCTCCAGCACCAGGGCCGGACGGCCCTTGAGGGTGGTGGAGATCACCAGCACGTCGACACCGGCCTCGGTGATCTGCCCGATACTGTCGAAGGCCTTCACTCCGGGGTGATCCGTCGCCAGTTGCTGGCGACGTTCGGGTGACCGCGTCACCACGCCGACAAAGGTCGCCCCCGGCAGGCTGGCTATCAGGGGTGCATGAAATACACGGCCGCCTTTGCCGTATCCAACCAGTCCGATTCGCATACAAATACTCCTTGGTTAATTGTGGCGAGGGAGCTTGCTCCCGCTCGACTGCGTAGCAGTCGCAAGCTTTTCGGGGCGCTTCGCCCCCCAGCGGGAGCAAGCTCCCTCGCCACAGGGCAAGCCACAACGGTCTAACAGCACAACTCGCGGGTCACCCGCTCCAGCATCATCCGGTTGGACTCATCCGGCCGGTCTTCCCAGGCAAACACCGACACCGTGGCAATGCCGTCGAACTTGATTTCCCGCAGGGTGCCGAAAAACGCCTCCCAGTTCACCTCGCCCTGACCGATGTCCAGGTGCTGGTGCACGGTGGCGGTGACGCCCGGCGGGTTGACGATGTAGCGCAGGTTGGACGAAGCGCGGTGGTTGTAGGTGTCGGCGATGATCAAGTGGCTGAGTTTGGAGCCTGCGTACTTGAGCATCGAGGCGATATCGCCCTTGCCGTCGTCATAGAAGAACGTGTGCGGCGCGGCGTAGAGGTAGTTGATCCAGTCGCGGTCGAGGCCGCGAATGATGTCCACCGACTCGTTGTTACGCTCGCAGAAGTCGTACGGGTGCGCCTGGATATCCAGCTTGACGCCTTCGCGTTCGAACTCCGGCATCAGCTCGTCCATGGAGCGCATGAACTGGTTCTCGCACACCAGCGGGTTGTCGGACTGGCCGGTGAATTCGGTGTTGACCAGCTCGCAGTCCATTTCCACGGCGATCTGGATCGCACGCTTCCAGTTGCGCACGGCGGCAACCCGCAGGCCTTCGTCGGCGGCGGCCCAGTGGTACATGGGCAGCAGGGATGAGAGTTGCACGCCGGCGTCGCTCAGGGCCTTGCGAAATTCCTTGATGCGCGCGCGGTCGACCCGGGGGGCCTTGTAGAACGGCAGGAAGTCTTCCCGGGGCGAGAGTTCGATGTGCTGGTAGCCGAGCTCGGCGGCCTTGTCGACCATTTGGCCGAGGGGCAGGTGGCGGTACATGTAGGGGTCTAATGCGATGCGCATGCTTGAGATCTCCCGAATTTGAGGTAGGAACTCGGTCAAATGTGGGAGCGGGCTTGCTCGCGAATGCGGTGGGTCAGTCGATGCAAATGTTG
>NZ_JBSVWQ010000291.1:0-6199 GCF_054071215.1 Pseudomonas sp. SDO5522_S412
CACATTCGACCTGCGCCACCTGAAAGAACGCGGTCAAAATGTGGGAGCGGGCTTGCTCGCGAAGATGCCCTGAAAATCACCACAAATTCCAATAAAAAGGCCCCTGGATTCTCATCCCGGGGCCTTTTGCATTTCAGCGGTCAGTGTTTATGCCGCTTTCGCTTCCAGCTGGCTCAACGAGCGGTTCAGCGCGCTGAACACCGCCTTGAAGCTCGCCGTGGTGATGTTTTCATCAATGCCCACGCCATGCACCGGACGCTCACCGTTTACTCGCAGCTCGATGTAGGCCGCCGCCTTGGCATTGGTGCCGGCGCCAATCGCGTGTTCGTTGTAATCCATGATCTCCACACCAATCGGCAGCCCGGCCACCAGCGCTTCCAGGGCGCCGTTGCCTTTGCCGTGCCAGCGCAGGTTGGTTTCGCCCTGGCCCTTGCCGGAGACTTCAACTTCCACCGAGCTGTTGCCGTTCTCTTCCTGCAAGCGATGGCTGACCAGCGCGTAAGGAATGTTGGCTTGCAGGTATTCACGCTGCAACAAGCTGTAGATCTGCGCGGCGGTCATCTCCAGGCCCACGCGGTCGGTTTCGGCCTGTACCACCTGGCTGAACTCGATCTGCATGCGGCGCGGCAAGCTGATGCCGTATTCCTGCTCCAGCAGGTAGGCGATGCCGCCTTTGCCCGACTGGCTGTTGACGCGGATCACCGCCTCGTAGCTGCGGCCGATGTCGGCCGGGTCGATCGGCAAGTACGGCACTTCCCACAAGGCGTCGTCTTTCTGCTGGGTGAAGCCCTTGCGGATCGCGTCCTGGTGGGAGCCGGAGAAGGCGGTGTGAACCAGGTCGCCGACGTACGGGTGACGCGGGTGCACCGGGATCTGGTTGCACTCTTCGACAACTTTGCGAATACCGTCGATGTCGGAGAAGTCCAGCTGAGGGTCGAGGCCCTGGGTGTACATGTTCAAGGCCACGGTGACCAGGTCGACGTTACCGGTACGCTCGCCGTTGCCGAACAGGCAGCCTTCGACACGGTCGGCGCCGGCCATCAGGCCCAACTCGGTGGCGGCTACGCCGGTGCCACGGTCGTTGTGGGTGTGCAGGCTGATGATCACGCTGTCGCGACGGTTGATATGACGACCGAACCACTCGATCTGGTCGGCATAGATGTTCGGGGTGGCGCACTCGACGGTGGCTGGCAGGTTGAGGATCACCTTGTGCTCAGGCGTCGGGTTCCAGACCTCGATCACCGCGTCACAGACTTCCTTGGCGAACTCAAGCTCAGTGGCGCTGAACGTCTCTGGCGAGTATTCGAAGGTCCACTGGGTTTCCGGCTGCTGGGCGGCGTATTTGACGAACAGCTTGGCCGCGTTGACCGCGATCGCCTTGATGCCATCCTTGTCCTGGTTGAACACGATGCGGCGGAACGACGGCGAGGTGGCGTTGTACAAGTGAACGATGGCTTTCTTCGCCCCGCGCAGGGATTCGAAGGTGCGTGCGATCAAGTCTTCACGGCCCTGGGTCAGCACCTGGATGGTGGTGTCCTCGGGGATGTGATTGTCTTCGATCAGGGTGCGCACGAAGTCGAAATCGGTTTGCGACGCAGCCGGGAAGGAGGCTTCGATTTCCTTCACACCGACGGCCACCAGGGTCTTCCAGAAACGCAGCTTTTTCACCGCGTCCATCGGTTCGATCAGCGACTGGTTGCCGTCGCGCAGGTCGGAACTGCACCAGATCGGCGCGGTGGTGATGGTTTTCGAAGGCCAGGTGCGGTCCGGGATATCAATGGTCGGGAACGCGCGGTACTTCGAAGACGGGTCTTTGAGCATGCTCATCGGGAAATCCTTTGTCTAGGGGCCGAGAAAAGGCGGCCTGCCGTAAAACTGTTATTGGGGATAAAGCAGAAGACGAGGCAGATCGATTCAGCCTGGCAGTCGTGCGCTGACTAGGCACAGGCTGCGGTGCTGGCGGAGCTGAATGAGGGTGTGAGAGGTTTTCATAGGTCCAACCCTAACCGCCGGGGTGAAAGATGGCAAGCAGTCGGAAAAAATTGAGAGAAGTTCTGCTATTACTGAGGGAAACGAGATTTTATGGTTGAGAATTGTGCGCGAGGTTGTTTTGTTTGCGCACCCGTTGCCGGGTGCGCAATTGAGCGTCAGGGCTGAAACGCGCCGATAAAGATCGCCGGATCCACCCGTGCGTCGTTCAGGCTGATGTTCCAATGCATATGCGGCCCGGTCGCCCGGCCGGTGGAACCGACCTTGCCCACCACTGCACCACGAGCCAGTTGCTGGCCCACGCTCACATCAATCTTCGACATATGGCAGAACATGCTGATAAAGCCCTGGCCATGGTCGACAAACACGGTGTTGCCGTTGAAGAAGTAGTTGCCGGTCAGGATCACCTTGCCCGCTGCCGGGGTCTTGATCGGCGTGCCGGCGCCCACGGCAAAGTCCAGGCCGGAATGCGGATTCCGCTCCTCGCCATTGAAGAAACGTCGCACGCCGAACTTGCTCGACAGCGGCCCGTTCACCGGCTTGTCCAGCAGCAGGTTGCTCGGCGTGTTCGGGCTGAAACTGCGATAGGCCTTGAGCTGGACTGCCAGCTCGCCTTCGATGCGCTTGAGTTGCGCCGGGTCCGGGTTCACCTGGCTCTTGTTCTTCAGGGTGATGTGCTGCTCGGGGTATTTCTTGAAGCCCACGACAAACGGCAGGTTCTGGCTGCCGCTGGTGATGCGTTGGGTGCCGGGCTTGACCGTCAGCGGGATGCCCACAATCGCCAGCCAGTTGTTTTGCTCCTTCACCACCAGCACTGGGCGGTTCATGTAGGTGGCTTTGGGCGCCGTGGCCGAAGTGCCGAGGTCGACCACCGCCACGCCACCGGGCACCGGCTTGTTCAGCAGCCGGGTGATGTAGCTGTCGGCATGGGCGTTAAAGGTCAGGCACAGCAGCATCAACAAACTTAAAAAGCGTGGCATCAATCAATCCAGTAACGAGAGGGTGACGGGCGTCAGGTGGTTGTCTTCCACCCGTACCTGCAATTGGCCTTCACCGAGGCGCGCGGTCAGGCGCTGGCCGGTGTGGGTTTGCGCGGCGTTGCGAATCGCCTGGCCGCGTTCGTCGAGCAAGATGCTGTAGCCGCGTCCAAGCGTCGCCAGCGGGCTGACCACGTGCAGCGTCTGCACCTGGCTTTGCAGTTGCAGGCGACGGGCCTTGAGGCCTTCGCGCATGGCACGGGGCAGGCGTTCGGCAAGGCTGTCCAGGCGCTGGCGCAACAGCGCCAGTTGGCGGCCGGGGTGTTGGCCGGCGAGGCGGGTTTCCAGGCGGATCAAACGCTCGCGACGGGTGTTGAGGCTGCGCTCGAAGGCACGCCGCAGGCGCATGTCCAGGTCATCCAGGCGCTGGGCCTGTTGGCGCAGGCGCTCGCCCGGGTGACGCAGGCGACGAGCCATGCCTTCCAGGCGCAGGCGGTCGTGGGTCAGGCGGTTGCGCATCAGCATCACCAGGCGGCGGTGCAGGTTCTCTACCTGGCGAGTCAGGTGGCTGGAGTCCGGCGCCAACAACTCGGCAGCGGCGGAAGGCGTTGGGGCGCGTACGTCGGCGACAAAGTCGCTGATCGACACATCGGTCTCATGGCCAACGGCGCTGACGATGGGCGTCACGCAGGCGTCCACTGCACGCGCCACGGCTTCTTCGTTGAAGCACCAGAGGTCTTCCAGCGACCCGCCGCCACGTGCCAGGATCAGCGCGTCGAAGCCGCGTGCATCGGCCAGCTTCAGTGCGCGGACGATCTGCGCCACGGCTTCACGACCTTGTACGGCTGTCGGGATCAACGTCAGTTCCACGTTGGGTGCCCGGCGGCGGAACACGCTGATGATGTCGCGAATCACCGCGCCGGTGGGCGAGCTGATAATCCCGATGCGCCGTGGGTGTGCGGGCAGCGGCACCTTGCGCTCGACACTGAACAGGCCTTCGGCGCTGAGTTTTTCCTTCAGCGCGTCGAAGGCCAGGCGCAGTGCGCCGTCACCGGCCGGCTCCACCGTGTCGAGAATCAGCTGATAGTCGCCACGGCCCTCAAACAGCGAGACCTTGCCCCGCACCTTCACCGCCAGGCCGTCTTTCAACGCCTGGCGCACCCGTGCGGCGTTCTGCCGGAACAGCGCACAACGCACCTGGGCGCCACTGTCCTTGAGGGTGAAATACACGTGGCCGGAGGCCGGGCGGGCGAGGTTGGAGATCTCGCCTTCGACCCAGATATTGGTGAACACGTCTTCCAGCAACACCCGCGCGCGGCCGTTGAGCTGGCTGACAGTCAGGACTTCGCGGTCCAGGCCCAGACGGGCAAAGGGATCTTTAATCATGGGCGGCAGTTTATAGGCATTCGTGCAGGGTTTGACAGAACTGCTCCACCAGCGCGCTCGGCGTTTGCTGGCAGGCGAGGGCGACGGTGCTTTGGCAATCGGGATCGGCCAGGGGTAAAAAATGGATGTTGGCCGGCGCAATGTCCCGCATCGACTCCGGCAGCAAGGCGATTCCGAATCCGGCCTGGATCAGCTGTAGCTGCGTGGTCTTGCGCGACATCACCCGCGCCGCCTTGGGGAAAAATCCTGCACGCATGCACAACTCGGCTGACAGGTAACTCAGCCCTCCGCGCTGGGGGTGAGGGATCGAGATAAACGCTTCGTTCTTCAGTTGCGCCAAATCGATACCGGATGTGTGCCCGGCCAACCGGTGGTTCGGCGGCACGGCCAGCAACAGTCGCTCGCTATATAAAGGCACGATGCGCACGCCTTCGCGCTGGCGCAACACCGGTAAGCGCAACAGCCCGACCTCCAGTCGGCCGTCGGCGATTTCTTCCAACTGGGCTTCGGAGGACAGTTTGGCGATGTCCATCGATACGCCCGGGCATCGTTCCAGCCAGGCACCGATGCCGCGCAGCAGGCGGCCACTCATCGGCACCGTGCTCGAATGGCTCATCCGCAGCGTGCCGAGCTGTCCATTGCCCACTTGCGTCGCCATCTCACTGGCCTTGAGCAGTTCGCCCAGCAGGTTGCGTGCCCGCGGATAAAAAGCCTCGCCCGCAGCCGTCAGCCGTGGCTGGCGCGCAGTGCGTTCAAACAGCGGCGTTTGCAGCAGGTTTTCCAGCTCCTTGATCTGCCGGCTCAGTGCCGATTGCGCCACAAACAGCCGCTCGGCCGCTGCGCTGAAGCTGCCGCTCTCGGCGATTTCGACGAAGTAACGCAATTGCCGGGTGGAAATCACAAGTCATGCCTTTTCGAGATGAGTGATGGGCTTTGAAGATATTAGTCGCAACGCTTGCCAATGGCTAAAGTGATGGCCATCTCTAATAAGGAATACGTCATGAGTCCGGTCGAGCTGTTGAGTCATTGGTCGTTTGGCGGTGTGGACTGGCTGGTGATCGGCGTGGCGATTGCCCTGGCGTATATCGTGTTCGGCATTGCAGGCTTTGGTACCGCATTGGTGGCGGGGCCGATCCTGATTCTGTTCATGCCGCTGTCGAAGATCATCCCCTTGCTGGTGCTGCTGGATTTTGTCGCGGCCTTCGGCAACCTTCTGCAATCGCGCCGGGATGTGGTGAAACCGGAGTTGTTCAGGCTACTGCCGTGCATGGCGATTGGCTGCACCCTTGGGGTGATCTTCCTGCTCAACCTGCACTCTGATTTATTGCTGCTGTTGATGGGGCTGTTTATCAGCGCCTATGCGATCTACAGCCTGGCGGTGAAGGCCAAGCCCACGCAGATGGCAGCCGGCTGGGCGATTCCCATGGGGGTTGTCGGCGGGCTGTTTGGCGCGTTGTTTGGCAGTGGCGGCTTTCTGTATGCGATCTACCTCAACAGCCGATTGCCCAAGGATGGCGCGCGGGCGACCCAGAGTGCGTTGATCAGTTGCAGCACGGTGGTGCGCCTGAGCCTGTTTCTGATCGCGGGCGTGTATGCCGAGCTACCCTTGTTGATGTTGGCGGTGTGCCTGTTGCCGGCCATGGCGCTCGGGCTGTGGGCGGGGCGGCGGTTGACCCTGCGCATGTCCCGCGAGGCGTTTGTGCGGTTGGTGACCTGGCTGGTGCTGGCCAGTGGCATTGCCTTGATTGCCCGTTACTTGAGTACTTGACCTGATTGTTTCAGGGATTAAGCTGCCAGCCTTCACGGCCTCTTCGCGAGCAAGCCCGCTCCCACATTTGGAATGCATT
>NZ_JBSVWQ010000292.1:0-6169 GCF_054071215.1 Pseudomonas sp. SDO5522_S412
TTACTTTTGCGCTGTTCAAAAGTGAGCCGCTGTAAGAGCGGAACCCATATCAGCCGTTACCAAAAAAACGGATATGTACTCCGAGCCAAAAGCCGGAACCCATTTCAACACCTCTTATGGTCATTTATGGAAAAGTCAAAGTATCGAAAAGCAGGATTGGCCCTGGTGTTGACCGTCGCAGCGGGCCTGATTATCTACACGGTGCAGGCCCCCGCAGACGCGCCGCAATACCTGACCGCCACCGCCGAACGCAGTGACATCGAAAACGCCGTCCTGGCCACCGGCCTGCTCGAAGGCGTCAAGCAGGTCGATGTCGGCGCCCAGGTTTCCGGCCAACTCAAATCCCTGAAGGTCAAGGTCGGCGACAAGGTCAAGAAGGGCCAATGGCTGGCCGAAATCGACCCGTTGATCCTGCAGAACACCCTGCGCAAAGCCCAGGTCGACGAAGAAAACCTCCAGGCCCAACGCCGCGCCACCGCCGCGCAACTCAAGGAAACCAAATCCGTCTACGAACGCTATCAGGGCCTGCAAGAGGACGAATCCGTGTCCCGCCAGGACTTCGAAACCGCCGAGTCCAACTACGAGGTACAGCGCGCCAACCTGATGTCCCTCGACGCCCAGATCAAAAGCGCCCACATCCAGATCGACACCGCCAAGATCAACCTGGCCTACACCCGCATCGTCGCGCCAATCGACGGCGATGTAGTGGGCATCGTCACCCAGGAAGGCCAGACCGTGATCGCCAGCCAACTGGCACCGGTGCTGCTCAAGCTCGCCGACCTGGACACCATGACCGTCAAGGCCCAAGTCTCCGAAGCGGACGTGATCCACATCAGTCCGGGCCAGCAGGTGTATTTCACCATCCTCGGCGAGGCCGACAAACGCTACTACGCCAAATTGCGCGGTACCGAACCTGCCCCGCAGAATTTCCTCGAAACCCAGACCGCCGGCACCCCCAAGCAAAACACTGCGGTGTTCTACAATGCGCTGTTCGACGTACCCAACCCCGACCACCGCCTGCGCATCGCCATGACCGCCCAGGTGCGCATCGTGCTCGACACCGCCAAGGCCGCACTGACCGTGCCGGTGGCCGCACTCGGCCCGCGCAATGCCGATGGCAGTTTCCCGGTGCGGGTGCTGGACGCCAAGGGCAAGGCCAACACGCGGCAGGTGCAGACGGGCATCAACAACAACGTCAAGGTGCAGATCCTCGATGGCCTGGCCGAAGGCGACAAGGTGGTGATCGGCGACCCATCGCCTGCCGTGGCGGGGGGCTGATTGATGACTCAGCCACTGCTGGAGCTTAAAGGCATCGTGCGCAGTTTCATGGCCGGTGACCGCGAATTCATTGCGCTCAAGGGCATTGACCTGACCATCCACGCCGGGGAAATGGTCGCGATCACCGGGGCCTCGGGTTCGGGTAAATCCACTCTGATGAACATCCTCGGTGGCCTCGACTACGCCACTGCCGGCAGCTACAAGATCAATGGCATCGAAACCCGCACCCTGGGGGATGAGCAACTGGCCGAGCTGCGCCGCGACTACTTCGGTTTTATCTTTCAGCGTTACCACTTGCTCGCGCACCTGAGCGCGTTGCACAACGTGGAAATGCCGGCGATTTATGCCGGTACGCCGGAAACCGCCAGGCACAGCCGCGCCGGGGAATTGCTGGCACGCCTGGGGTTGTCGGGGCATTTGACCCATCGCCCGAGCCAGCTGTCCGGCGGCCAGCAACAGCGCGTGAGTATCGCCCGGGCCTTGATGAACGGCGGCGAAGTGATCCTCGCCGACGAACCCACCGGCGCCCTCGACACCCACAGCGGCAAGGAAGTGATGCGCATCCTGGCCGAGCTGCACGCCGCCGGGCACACGGTGATCATCGTTACCCACGACCCGAAAGTCGCGGCCAATGCCCAGCGGATCATTGAGGTGCGCGATGGCGAGATCGTCAGTGACCGCGCCAATCAGAGTGTCGGCCTCGACCTGCCCACCGAAGCGCCCATCGAGCCCAAGCGCAGCGGTGCGCGCAAGTTGGTGGCGAGCCTCGGGCTGTTCAAGGAGGCCTTCAACATGGCCTGGGTCGCGCTGATTTCCCATCGCATGCGCACCTTGCTGACCATGCTCGGCATTGTCATCGGCATCACCTCGGTGGTGTCGATCTCGGCCATCGGCGAAGGCGCCAAGCGCTATGTGCTCAAGGACATCCAGGCCATTGGCAGTAACACCATTGATATCTTTCCCGGCAAGAGTTTTGGTGACAGCCGTGCGTCAGCCATCGAGACGTTGTTGCCGTCGGATGTGGATGCGCTGAACCAGCTGTATTACGTCGACAGCGCCACGCCGGTGGTGGGGCGCAACCTGTTGCTGCGTTACGGCAATATCGACCTGGACGCCCAGGTCAATGGGGTCAGCGATCGCTATTTCCAGGTCAAGGGCCTGAAGCTCGAAGCCGGAATTACCTTCAGCGAAAGCGACGCCCGGCGCCAGGCCCAGGTGGTGGTGATCGACCACAACGCGCGCCATCGGCTGTTCGCGCCCGGCGTGGATCCGTTGGGCCAGGTGATCCTGGTGGGCAACCTGCCCTGCACCGTGATCGGGGTGACGGCCGACAACAAAAACATGTTCGCCGCCAGCAAGGCGTTGAACGTGTGGGTGCCGTACGAGACGGCAGCGGGGCGGCTGTTGGGCCAGCGTCATCTGGACAGCATCACGGTGCGCATCAAGGACGGCCAGCCGAGCAAGGTGGTGGAAGAGAACGTCACCAAGCTGATGTTGCAACGTCACGGCACCAAGGACTTCTTTACCAACAACCTCGACAGCATCATGCAGACGGTGCAGAAAACCAGCCGTTCCCTGGCGTTGCTGCTGTCGTTGATTGCAGTGATTTCGTTGCTGGTGGGCGGCATCGGAGTGATGAATATCATGCTGGTGTCGGTGACCGAACGCACCCGAGAAATCGGGATTCGCATGGCAGTGGGCGCGCGGCAATCGGATATTCGCCAACAGTTCCTGGTGGAAGCGGTGATGGTCTGCCTGATTGGCGGGATGATCGGCATCTCGCTGTCATTCGCCATCGGCTATCTGTTTTCGTTGTTTGTGAAAGAGTGGGAAATGGTGTTTTCCCTGGGCTCGGTGGTGACGGCGTTTGCGTGTTCAACGTTGATCGGGATTGTGTTCGGGTTTGTGCCGGCGCGGAATGCGGCGCGGTTGGATCCGATTGAAGCCCTGGCCCGGGATTAGGCCGGGAAGAGATCAAAAAATGTGGGAGCGGGCGTGCTCGCAAATGCGCTGGATCAGTCACACATGTATTGACTGACACTGCGCATTCGCGAGCAAGCCCGCTCCCACATTTGTTCCTCGGTGTTCTAGAGAGTGGCGTTTTCTTCTGTGGAATACATCCACCGCATCAATGAATGCCGGCCACTGATGCCCATCTTGATCGCTGCCCGCTTGAGGTAGCTCTCGATGGTATTGACCTTCAGTGCCAACTGCTCCGCCAGTTCCGGCGCGGTACGCCCGGCCAGCAGCCCCACGCACACCTCAAGCTCCCGGCTGGACAGGGCCAGCCCCGATTGCGCGAGGCGCTCTTCAAAGCGCCGGCGCAAGGTGTCGATGCCTTGTTGCTGCGGCGCTTCGCTGTCCGGATCGCTGGGTTGCAGGGCGCTGATGTGTTTTTCAACCATCGGCAGCAGCAGGGAGGAGAAGTCTTGCAGGATGATCCGCTCCTGCTGGGAAAAACTTTCGCAGGGGTTGGAGCGATACACCGACAGCACGTAGCTGACGTCATCCTTGCGCCGGGTCAGGTGCAGTTGTGCGGCGGCCTGGGCCTCTGCCTGCCCTGGCAGCGGGTCGGTGTACACCGGGCTGATCCCCGTCATTCGCGAACTGCCTGCCTTGCGCGGTGAACTCACAGGCATTTGGGTGATGTGCGTGGCGTCGACCGCCAGTTGGGTGAGGATCAGGTCATGCAGCATGCGCGGGAAATGCCGGCTGCCGGTGCTGGCGATGACTTTGCCAATGTGGGGGAACAGGTGTGAGTTCATCATTTCATCCATGAGTTTCAATGAGGGCGGCGTACAGGGCAGTGATCTCCATGACTGCCGCCTCGTATGCTAGTACAGGCTTTCGCAAACGGGCCAATGAATGGATCAAATTTTTTGCGGTGCAGGGCGCAACGGGAGAAGCCCGACCTTTTCAGGCCGGGCTATTGATAAACGTCGCGCCTGCCTGTGAATTTACTTCAAGCGTGATGAACGTTGTGTTGCACCGCCCGGGATTTCGGCTTTACGGCACAGGCCTGCAGGGCTTGGGCAACGTCGGCCAGCAGGTCGGCGACATCCTCAAGGCCCGCCGAGAGTCGCACCAGCCCTTCGGAAATCCCGTGGTGGGCGCGCTGCTCCGGGGTGTAGGTGGAGTGGGTCATGCTGGCCGGGTGCTGGGCCAGTGACTCGGCGTCCCCCAGGCTCACGGCCCGGGTGAACAGCTTGAGGGCGTTCATGAAGCGTCGGCCCATGTCGATGCCGCCCTTGAGTTCAAACGCGATCATGCCGCCGGATTGTTTCATCTGCCGCGCGGCCAGTTCGTATTGAGGGAAGGAGCGCAGGCCGGGGTAGGTCACCCATTCCACCAGGGGATGGGCCTGCAAGGCTTCGGCGATGGCCAGGGCGTTGCTGCAATGGCGGTCCATGCGCAGGGCCAGGGTCTTGAGGCCGCGCATCAGCAGGGCGGCGTCCTGGGGTGACATCACCGCACCGGTCAGGTCCTTGAGCCCTTGCAGGCGAATGCGCTGGGCCAGGGCCTGGCTGCTGACGGCGATGCCGGCGGTGATATCGCCGTGGCCACTGAGGTATTTGGTGGCCGAGTGCACCACCACGTCGGCGCCCATTTCCAGCGGGCGTTGCAGGTAGGGCGTGCAGTAGGTGTTGTCCACCACCACGGTGATACCGGGTTGCCGGTGGGCGATCTCGGCGACGGCGGCGATGTCCACCAGTTGCAGGTTGGGGTTGGCCGGGGTTTCGAAGTAGATCATGCGCGTGGCCGGGTTGATGGCCTCGCTCATGGCGTTCAGGTCGGTGAGGTCGACGTGGCGCACCTTGATGCCGAACTCGCCGATGCCGTGGTGCAGCAGGGCGAAGGTGCAGCCGTAGAGGGTCTGGCTGACGATGATTTCGTCACCGGGGCGCAGCAGGGTCCAGAACGTCGCGGCAATTGCGCCCATGCCGGAGCTGAAGGCGACGGCGGCTTCGCCGTTTTCCAGGGTGGCCATGCGCGATTCCAGCAGGGCCAGGGTGGGGTTGGAGATGCGGGTGTAGAAGTGTCCGCTCTCTTCGCCGGCGAAGCAGGCGGCTCCGTATTCGGCGGTGGGGAAGGCGAAGGTTGCCGTCAGGTAGATGGGCGGCACGAGGGCGCCGTGGTGGTCCTGGGGGTCATAGCCGTGGTGGATGGCGCGGGTGGAAAAGCCGAACGTGTTGTGTTTATTTTTCATGGTCGGACGCTCCTTATTTCCTACAATGCTATGCTTATAACGACGGCTGAACGTTCCATAGTTTGCTGGGAAAAGCCGGTAGATTGGGATGAAAAACAATAAAAACGACGTTTTGAGGCAAGATATGCCCATGCATCTGGATCGGACTGACAAGGCACTTTTAAACGCCTTGCAGGGTAATGCGCGGTTGACGGTGGCGGAGTTGGCGGAGCGGGTGTCGCTGACCACTTCGCCGTGTTGGCGGCGGGTGAAGAACCTTGAGGACAGCGGGGTGATCGGCGGTTATCAGGCGATCCTGTCGCCCAAGGCGCTGGGGTATGGGGTGACGGCGTTTGTCAGCATCATGATGGATACGCACTCCCGGGAAGTTGCCCGGGCGTTTGAGCAAAGGTTGCTGGAGATTCCCGAGATTGTGGCGTGTCATAACGTTTCGGGGCGGTATGATTTTTTGTTGGAAGTGGTGGCGAAGGATCTGGAGTCGTTTGGGGAGTTTGCGCGGGAGGTGTTGCAGGGGTTGCCGTGTGTTAAGGAGATTTACTCGAGTTTTTCTTATAAGTCGGTGCGGCCGTTGCGGGTGATTCCTTTGCCGGAGTGATGGTGTACATATCCGTTTCTTCGGTAACGGCGGATTATGGTTCCGCTCTTACAGCGGGTCACTTTTGGCAAACGCCCCAAAAGTAACCA
>NZ_JBSVWQ010000293.1:0-6133 GCF_054071215.1 Pseudomonas sp. SDO5522_S412
AAGAATGTTCCGACTGACCCACCGCCTTCGCGAGCAAGCCCGCTCCCACATGGGTTTTGCGGTGTTAGCTGTGTTAGTTACAGGTCCTTCAGAATATCCGCCATGTCGTCGGCGTGTTCTTCTTCCTGGGCCAGGATGTCTTCGAAGATCCGGCGAGTGGTCGGGTCTTTGTCACCGATGTACTGGATGATTTCGCGATAGCTGTCTACCGCGATGCGCTCGGCCACCAGGTCTTCGTAGACCATCTCCTTCAGCGTATTGCCGGCCACGTACTGCGCGTGGGAATTCTTCGACAGCAGGTCGGGGTTGAACTCCGGCTCGCCACCCAACTGCACGATACGCTCGGCCAACTTGTCGGCGTGTTCGGCTTCCTGGGTGGCGTGCTCGAGGAATTCCTCGGCGGCGACATGTGCCTTGACGCCATTGGCCATGAAGTAGTGGCGCTTGTAGCGCAGCACGCACACCAGCTCGGTGGCCAGCGATTCGTTGAGCAGACGCAGGATTTCCTGGCGGTCGGCGTCATAACCTTCGGTCACGGCACCGTTTTCGACGTTCTTGCGGGCGCGGTCACGTAAAGTGGCTACGTCAGACAAATGTGAGTCAGTCATCTCATTCTCCTGGTACTAATCCGGTTTTGCGCCACGCTCTGCCGGCGTGATCGCTCCAAGTTGTGAGTCCCAGGCAACGCAAAAAGTTTTATCGGATTTTACAGAGCGTGCCCCGACAGCCGCGCTTCCTCCTGCAACCACTCAAAAAACGCCCGGACCGGCGGGTGCCGTTCCCGTCCCGGTACGCACAGGGCGCTGTAGCCGGCGCCGTTGACGCGGACCTGTGCCCGGTAAGGCACCAGCAACCCGCTGGCGACGCTTTCCGAGACCAGGATATTGCTCGCCAGCACCAGGCCCTGGCCGGCGATGGCCGCTTGCAGGGCGTAGTGTTCTTCGTCGTATTCGCGCAGCGGCGAAGCGGATTGCAACCAGTCTTCCCCGGCCTTTTCGCACCATGCCTGCCAGCCCAGGGCGTACAGCCTGGAGTTGTGCCAGCGCACGCTGATCAGGGTCGGGGTGCGCTCGCGCGCCAGGGCGACTTGTTCGGGGGAGCCATACACGGCGAAACATTCGTCGAACAGGCACAAACCGTACAGGTTCGTGTAGTCGTCGATGCTGTAGCGGATCACCAGGTCGACGCTGGCATCCTGCTGTAAATCGACCACGGCGCAGTTGGTGTCCAGGCGCAGGCTGATATCCGGATGGGCGGCATAGAAGCGCCCGAGTCGCGGCACCAGCCACAGAGCGGCAAACGCCGGCGTAGTGGAGAGCGTGAGATTGCTGGCGCTGCGTTGCGGGCGCAGGGTGTCGACGCTTTGCGCGACGTCCAGCAAGGCGCCGTGCAGGCTGTGGAACAGGCGCTCGCCGCGTTCCGTCAGGCGCACCTGGCGCGGCAGGCGCTCGAACAGCGGTACGCCGAGCCAGGTTTCCAGGGAGCGAATCTGATGGGACACCGCCGTCGGCGTGACCGACAACTCCTGGGCGGCGGCCTTGAAGCTCAACAGGCGCGAGGCCGATTCAAAGGCGCGCAGGGCGGTCAGGGGCAGCGAGGCAAACATGTGAGGCTCCATGGATGAATTCAATTCATCCAAAACAACTATTGCTCATTTGTGAGTAAGGCCGCTCGGCTCTAGATTTATGCGTAACAGAGCCAGCCATTCAGGTTGCCTGAGTCTAGCGTGTGAAGGCCTACAGATGAAAAAAATGCTTGCGATCCATTCCAGCCCCCGCGGCGAACGTTCCCACTCCCGGCGCCTTGCCGAGGTGTTCCTGGCCGCCTGGCACACCGCCAATCCCGACGCGCAACTGACCCGCCGCGAAGTGGGCCGGGCGTCGATTCCCCACGTCAGCGAAGCGTTCATTGCCGCCAGCTTCCACCCGGAGCCGCAGGCGATGCCGTTGTCCATGCACGCCGATTTGCAACTGAGCAATGAGCTGGTAGCCGAGCTCGTCGAGCACGAACTGCTGGTGATTTCCGTACCGATGTACAACTTCGGGATTCCCAGCGGCCTCAAGGCCTGGATCGACCAGATCGTGCGCATGGGCCATACCGTGGACATCACCCAGGACAGCCAGGGCATCGCCCAGTACCAGCCGTTATTGTTGGGCAAAAAGGCCTTGATCATCACCAGTCGCGGCGGCAGCGGCTTTGGCCCGGGCGGGGAAAACGAGGCGATGAACCACGCCGATCCGCACCTGCGGACCGCGTTGGGGTTCATCGGCATTGAAGACGTCACGGTGATCGCCGCAGAAGGCGAGGAGTCCGACCCGAGCGTTTTCCGCCGTTCCTGCGATGCAGTCGAGGGGCAACTGCGCGACCTGGCCGGGAGCTTCTGAAGTGTCGTGGCTTTTCCTGCTGATCGCCGCCGGCTTTGAGGTGACCTTCGCCATGGGCATGAAGTACGCCGACGGCTTCACCCGGCTGTGGCCGTCGCTGGTCACCGTCGTCGCGGCCGTGGGCGGGATCTACTTCCTGACCCTGGCCATGCGTGAGTTGCCGGTGAGCGTGGCCTACCCGATCTGGACCGCCATTGGCTCACTGGGCACGGTGTTTCTCGGGTTCGCATTGCTGGGGGAGAGCCTGACGCTGATCAAGCTGGTGTCAGTGGGCTTGATCGTCGCCGGAGTGGTGGGGCTCAAGTAGCTTCCTGCGCGCTGACATTGCTGCGAACCGGCGTCGTCCAGCGCTCCGACAAAATCACCCCGCCCAGGGTCAGCAAGCCGCCCACCAGGTGATACATCGCCAGTTGCTCCTTCAACACCACTGCGGCAATCAACGCGGTGATCAGCGGCAGCAGGTTGAAAAACAGCGTGGTGCGGCTTGGGCCGAGGGTCTTCACCGAATGCATCCAGGCCAGCGGCGCGAGCATCGAGGCCAGCAGGCAGGCGTACAGCACCAGCGGGATATTCGACCAGCCAAGGCCGGCCTTGTCGGAGAGCAGGAACAGCGGAAACAACACCACCACCGCCACCAGCACCTGCAGGTACAGCAACACCAGTGGCGGCAAGCGCAGCTGCCATTTTTTCAGCAGGGTGCTGTAGACCGCGTAGGCGAGGGTGGCCACCAGCATCATCGCGTCACCCATATTCAGCCCGTGTTGCAGCAGGGCGCTGAGACTACCGGCGGAAACCACCACTACCACGCCGGCAAACGACAGCACGGCACCGGTCAGGGCGCCGAAGGTCAGGCGCTGGCCAAGGCTGATGATTGCGGCGGTAAGAGCCATCAGTGGCATTAGCGAGAGGATGATGCCCATGTTGGTGGCCGAGGTCAGGTTCGCGGCGTAATACGCCAGGCTCTGGTACACCGCCATGCCCAGCACGCCGAGGATGAAGATCTTGCCCAGGTTGGGACGAATCAGCGGCCAGTTGGCGATGACGGGTTTGAGCATGAACGGGGTAAACAGCAGGCCGGCCAGCAGCCAGCGGTAAAAACCGATCTCGGCAGGGAAAATCGTCCCCACCGCGAGTTTGTTGACCACGGTATTGCCGGCCCAGATAAAAATGGCCAGTAACGGATAAGCGTATTGCATCGAAAAGAACCAATTGCGTCTATGAGCGGTGATTATCCTTTGTCTGGATCGAAGCCTATACTTCGATCCAGCCATCCGACCTTTGTATCCAGACAACATGCTCAAGAAGTACATCAACCTTCCCGATTTTGACCAGTTGCCGGCCCCGGTGTATTTCCGTTATTCGGAATTCGAGGCTGACACCCATGCCAGTGCGCACCAGCATGCCTGGGGTTCCCTGGACTACTCGGCCCGTGGCGTGATGCGCTTTGAAGTGGCCGGCAGTCGCTTTATGTCGCCGCCGCAATATGCGGTATGGATCCCACCCAACACCCAGCACAGTTCCTACAACGCCCAGGCGATCGTCTACCGCTCCGTATATCTGGCGCCCGCCTTGTGCGAGCAATTGCCGGCGCAGCCGTGCACCCTGACCATCAGCGATATCCTCAAGGCGATCCTCAGTGATTTCGCCGAGCGTGATGTCAACATTCCCGAGAACGAAGCCGACGTGCGCCTGGCCCAGGTGCTGGTAGACCAGCTCAGGCAGGCGCCGGTGCACGATTGTTTCCTGCCGTATGCCAGCCATCCCGGGTTGCTCAGTGTGCTGGAGGGCATGCAGGCCGACCCTGGCGATAACCGCGCGCTGGCCCAGTGGGCGCAGCAGGTGCATGTCAGTGAGCGCACCCTGGCGCGGCAATTTGTGCGTGAGCTGGGGATGAGCTTCGGCGAATGGCGCCAACGCCTGCGGTTCCTGGCGTCGATCGAGGCGCTGGACAGCGCGCGCAGTGTCCAGGAAGTTGCGTTTGACCTGGGCTACAGCACAGCCTCGGCGTTTATCGCGATGTTCCAGCGCCAGGCCGGCTGCACGCCGGAGCAGTATCGCCGGACCCATATACGCGGCAGGAAGGTGTAACAGGGTTTGACTACACTGCTGGGGAGGCCGTGCCCCTCGGCACGGTAACAGGGAGAAAACTCCATGAAGATGCTGCGTATTCCGCTGTTGATGATGGGCCTGCTGCTGTGTTCCCAAGGCTTTGCCGCGACTGCCGCACAGACGGCTCAGCAACAAAAAATGACTACTTGCAACGCCGAAGCCAAGACCAGTGGCAAGACCGGTGATGATCGCAAGGCGTTCATGAGCAACTGCCTCAAGGCGGCCCCAGCGGCCAACGACGCCAAGACCCTGACCCCCCAGCAACAGAAGATGAAAGATTGCAACGCCACCGCGAAAACCCAGGCGCTGACCGGCGATGCGCGTAAAACCTTTATGAGCACCTGCCTGAAGAAATAATGATGCAGAACTCTGTGGGCGCTGGCTTGCCTAAGATTGCGACCTGACAGTCGATGCCTTTGTTGGCTGACCCACCGCCATCGCAGGCAAGCCAGCTCCCACATTGGACCGCGTTTAGACTTCTCGCTTGATTCACCCAACGCTGGCAGACTGCCCATCCTTTAACGCCGTTCGTTTTGAGGCTGTATGCCAACGTTTTCTCAGCGTCACGTGTTGTTGTTGGTCAGTTGCGTGCTGATTTTTGGCGGGCTGCTGCTGGTTTTGCCATTGAAGTTGCTGCCGAGCCTGCTGGCCGGGCTGCTGGTGTATGAGCTGGTCAACATGCTCACCCCGCAGTTGCAGCGGTTGATCGAAGGCCGGCGTGCGCGCTGGTTGGCGGTAGCCTTGCTGGGAACCTTGATCGTCAGCATCCTGACCCTGATCTTTGCCGGGGCCATCAGCTTCCTGCTGCACGAAGCGGAAAACCCGGGGGCCTCCCTCGATAAGTTCATGGGCGTGGTCGACCGTGCCCGCGGCCAGTTGCCGCCGTTCCTCGACGCCTACCTGCCGGCCAGCGCCGCCGAGTTCCGCGTGGCCATCGGCGAATGGCTGAGCAAACACCTCAGCGAACTGCAACTGGTGGGCAAAGACGCCGCGCACATGTTCGTGACCTTGCTGATCGGCATGGTGCTGGGGGCGATCATCGCCCTGCAACGGGTGCCGGACCTGACCAAGCGCAAACCCCTGGCGGCCGCGCTGTTTGATCGCCTGCACCTGCTGGTCCAGGCCTTTCGCAACATCGTTTTCGCGCAGATCAAGATCGCCGCGCTGAACACCGCGTTCACCGCGATCTTCCTCGCGGTGGTGCTGCCGTTGTGCGGGATCCACCTGCCGTTGACCAAGACGTTGATCGTGCTGACGTTCCTGCTGGGCCTGCTACCGGTGATCGGCAACCTGATGTCCAACACCCTGATCACCATCGTGGCCTTGTCGCTGTCGATCTGGGTGGCGGTGGCGGCGTTGGGCTACCTGATCGTGATCCACAAGGTCGAGTACTTCCTCAACGCGCGGATCGTCGGCGGGCAGATCAGTGCCAAGTCGTGGGAATTGTTGCTGGCGATGCTGGTGTTCGAAGCCGCGTTCGGCCTGCCGGGGGTGGTGGCGGGGCCGATTTATTATGCGTACTTGAAGAGTGAGTTGAAGCTGGCGGGGATGGTTTAGGCATTGATGTTGCCTGGACTGGCCCCTTCGCGAGCAAGCCCGCTCCCACATTTGACCGAGTTCCAACTTTGGAATGCAGCCGA
>NZ_JBSVWQ010000294.1:0-6108 GCF_054071215.1 Pseudomonas sp. SDO5522_S412
GCGTTTTTTCAGGAGAACTCGGTCAACTGTGGGAGCGGGCTTGCTCGCGAAGGGCGCGCCTCGGTCTACCGCTGCAACACCAATATCCGCGACAACAACTCATCGCGGTCGATATAGCAGCCCTGGAAATGCCGCGCGCCGGACGCCGGATCAAACGCATTGCGCGCATGCAGGGTCCGGCGATTATCAAAGCACCACAGCTCGCCCGGATTCAGACGTTTGACCAGTCGAAAACGCTCCTCCCGGGTCATCGCAATAAACCGGCGATAGGCGCGATAGAGCAACGGCATCTGCTCTGCAGGCGCCTCAAACGGCCCGCGCAGAAAGTTGGCCATGCGAATCTCGGCGACTTCACCCAAGGCATCCAGAGCGATGATCGGCGCCAGCCGGCGATAGTCGCTGTGACGGTCCTTGTTGCGAAACTCCACCGGGATCTCGCACAACGCGCGAAAGGCTTCCGGATCTTCGTCCCGCAGCGCCCGCGCAATCGCAAAACCATCGACAAAAATACTCTCGCCCCCGTCGGCGTCGTTCACCAGGCAATGCAAGAACTGCAGCCCGGGTTGCAGCTCCCGCGTCGGCAAATCACTGTGCAGCGGCAGGTTGAATGCCGTGTAGGCGTTGCTGTCGGCATCGGCCTTGGACTGCACGTTGAACAGCACGCCGAAGTTGCTCTCGCGGATGAACGAAATGCGCTTGGCGATCAGCGCCAGCGAGCCAGGTTCGGTGGGCACACCGCGCACTTGGGTGAGGCCGCTGTCACGCAGGGCCAGCAGCCATTGCAGCAGGGCTTTCGGGTCTTCCATCAGCGCTGCGTAGTCGAATACGGGCAGCTCGAACGTACGGTCCCACAGCAGGGATTTCGGTTTGGCAGCCCGGCGTTCGGCGCGGGACTCATCGTCGTAGGCGTGCGCCCGCAACCATCCGGGATCGTATTGGCTGCGATGCCCGCCGCTCCATTCCACTGTCAGCAGACCCTGGTCGATACGCGCACTGAGGGCCGTGAGGTGTTCGTCCACATCGACGATTTCCAGCACCTGTTCACGGGTCACGCTGTAGACGCAAACAGGGCACGGGCAGTTGTCCCGCAGCCACTGGTGATGAAACGGGCTGACCCGCCCATCGGCCCATCGCACACTGAGGTGATCGCCGTGCACCTGCACATCGGCCAGGTCACTGATCAGTGGGTAAGTACGGAAGTCGGCAACAGCGGCGGCGGTTTGCATGGCGATTCCTTATTTTTGGGGTGGCAGTCCAATCACGCGGCCGAGCAGGGCGGGCTTCGGCAGGTCGGTTTGTTCGGCGCTGATGCTGGCAAGCTTGCCCAGCACCGCTTCACTGAATGGCGCCGAGTGCGGCCCGGCGAGGTCGACGTGGAGCAGCATCTGTTCGTTGCCCGCCAGCTCCTTTTCGTCGCCCACCAGGTGCAGGCTGTGATAGAGGTGCAGGCGCTTGCGGTCGTGGGCGATGAGTTGGGTGTGTACCTCGACGGCGGCGCCCAGTTTCACTTCGTGCAGGTAGTTGAGGTGCAACTCCAGGGTGAACAGCGAGTGGCCGCTGGCTTCGCGGTTTTCGCTGTCCAGGCCCAGGGTGTCCATCAGCGCATCGGTGGCGTAGCTGAAAATCAGCAGGTAGAACGCATCGCGCAGGTGGCCGTTGTAGTCGACCCACTCGGGGAGGATTTTGGTGGTGTAGGTGGTGAGTGCGGGCATGTCATGAATTCCGGGTATGTACTCGGTCAAATGTGGGAGCTGGCTTGCCTGCGATGGCGGCGGTGAATCCAACATCGCTATCGCAGGCAAGCCAGCTCCCACAGAAAATCAACAGCGGTTATTCGGCGAAGGTCATACCGTGTTTTTCCTTGGTGGTCTTCACCGCCTCCAGCACCGCCAGCAGGCAATCATCACGATAGCGCTCCAGCGCCGAAATGCTGTGTTTGCCCAACTGATCGCTGGTGCCGTCCACCACGTCGTCAATCAATTTGTCGGTCAATTCCGGCGCCGGCAGATAGGTCCACGGCAGCTGCAAGGCCGGGCCGAACTGCGCCATGAAGTGCCGCATCCCGGCATCACCGCCCGCCAGCGTATAGGTCAGGAACGTGCCCATGAACGACCAGCGTAAACCGGCGCCAAAGCGAATCGCATCATCGATCTCGCCGGTGGTTGCCACACCATCGTTCACCAGGTGCAACGCCTCACGCCACAGGGCTTCCAGCAGACGGTCAGCGATAAAACCGGGCACTTCCTTACGCACATGCAAAGGGCGCATGCCGAGGGATTCGTACACCTTGATTGCTGCCTGAATCGCTTCCGGCGCAGTGTTTTTGCCGCCTACCACTTCCACCAGTGGCAACAGGTAAACCGGGTTGAACGGATGCCCCACCACGCAACGTTCCGGGTGCGTGGAGCTTTCATAAAACTCGCTCGGCAACAACCCCGAAGTACTCGAACCAATCAACGCGTTCGGCTTGGCCGCCGCGCTGATTTTGCTGTGTAACTCCAGCTTCAATTCCAGGCGTTCCGGGGCGCTTTCCTGGATGAAGTCGGCGTCTTTCACGCACTCTTCAATGGTGGGCACAAAGCGCAGGCGATCTTGTGAAGCACCCGGTGCCAGGCCTTGTTTTTCCAGGGCGGCCCAAGCATTCGCGACACGTTTGCGCAGGGCCGCTTCGGCACCGGGCGCAGGGTCCCAGGCCACCACGTCCAGGCCGTGGGCCAGGGCGCGGGATACCCAGCCGCTGCCGATAACACCGCTGCCCAGCGCGGCGAAGGTTTTGATTTCAGTGATAAAGCTCATGGCAAATTCCTAAAGAGTT
Source organism: Pseudomonas sp. SDO5522_S412 (assembly GCF_054071215.1). Taxonomy (NCBI): domain Bacteria; kingdom Pseudomonadati; phylum Pseudomonadota; class Gammaproteobacteria; order Pseudomonadales; family Pseudomonadaceae; genus Pseudomonas; species Pseudomonas sp. SDO5522_S412. Next base: position 2,816 of record NZ_JBSVWQ010000294.1, read on the forward strand.
CGGTGATTCTGTGTGAGAGCCAAGATCAAAATGTGGGAGCGGGCTTGCTCGCGAAAGCGGTCTGTCAGTTGATGCATTCGGTGGCTGATCCACCGCATTCGCGAGCAAGCCCGCTCCCACATTTGATTCGGTTCCTGCAGGGCGTCGTGCAGTGTGTCTTAGCCGCGCTTGGTCAGGCCCATCTTCACGCGGCCTTCGGCCGGGGTCATGACCCGCGCACCCAGGCGGCTGAGGATCTCGCTGGCGCGTTCCACCAACTGGCCGTTGGTCGCCAGCACGCCCTTGTCCAGCCACAGGTTGTCTTCCAGGCCGACTCGCACATTGCCGCCCAGCAGCACCGCTTGCGCCGCCATCGGCATCTGCATGCGACCAATCCCGAAGCCGGCCCACACCGCGTCAGCCGGCAGGTTGTCGACCATGGCTTTCATGGTGGTGGTGTCGGCCGGCGCGCCCCACGGGATGCCCAGGCACAGCTGGAACAACGGGTTGTCGAGCAAGCCTTCCTTGATCATCTGCTTGGCGAACCACAGGTGACCGGTGTCGAAAATCTCCAGCTCGGCTTTAACGCCCAGCTCTTGAATACGTTTGGCGCCAGCCCGCAGCTGGGCCGGGGTGGAGACGTAAATGGTGTCGCCGTCGCCAAAGTTCAGGGTGCCGCAGTCCAGGGTGCAGATTTCCGGCAGCAGCTCTTCCACGTGGGCCAGGCGGGTCAGCGGGCCCACCAGGTCGGTGTTGGGCCCGAATTCCATGGGGTTCTCGCCGCCACCGATTTCCAGGTCGCCACCCATGCCGGCGGTGAGGTTGACGATGATGTCGACGTCCGCCTCGCGGATGCGCTCCATCACTTCGCGGTACAGCGCCACGTCGCGGCTGAACTTGCCGGTCTCGGGGTCACGTACGTGGCAATGCACCACGGTGGCACCGGCCTTGGCTGCTTCCACCGCCGCGGCAGCGATTTGTTTGGGAGTGACCGGCACGTGAGGGCTTCTGGCGGTCGTGTCGCCAGCACCGGTGAGTGCGCAGGTGATGATGACGTCGTGGTTCATGAGGCAGGTTCCTTACAGGCGTGATTTTCAGGCGTAGTCATACCGTTCGCAGCCGGGAGCGGCTGCGAAACGGTGATTCAAGACAGGTTATTTGCTGGTCAATTGCAGGTTGGCTGCGGCGGGTTTGCCGTCGAAGGTGGTCACGCCTTCCAGCCAGCGCTGCTGGTCTTGCGGGTGATCCTTGAGCCATTGCCTGGCCGACTCGAAAGCGTCCTTGTGATCCAGCAGCGGCTGCATCATTCGGCTCTCGTCGGCAGCGGTGAAGGTCAGGTTGCTGAGCAACTTGTGCACGTTGGGGCATTGCTCGGCGTAGGTCGGCGAGGTGACGGACCACACGGTGGCCATGCCTTCGTTCGGGCCCAGCGCGTCATCACTGCCGGTGAGGTAAGTCATCGCCACGTTGACGTTCATCGGGTGCGGCGCCCAGCCGAAGAACACCACGGCCTCCTTGCGGCGCACGGCGCGGTCGACGGCGGCGAGCATGCCGGCCTCGCTGGATTCCACCAGTTGGAACTTGCCGAGACCGAACTGATTCTTGGCGATCATCGCCTTGATCTGGGTGTTGGCGCCCGAGCCTGGTTCAATGCCGTAGATCTTGCCGCCCAGTTCTTTTTCAAACCTGGCGATGTCAGCGAAGGTCTTCAGGCCCTTGTCGGCCAGGTAAGTCGGCACCGCCAGGGTCGCGCGGGCGTCTTCCAGGGACGGCTTGTCGAGCACCTTGACCTGCTTGGCGTCGACAAACGGGGTGATGGTCTGGGTCATCAGCGGGTTCCAGTAGCCCAGGAACATGTCCAGGCGCTGGTCGCGAATCCCGGCAAAGATGATTTGCTGGGACGCGCTGGTCTGTTTGGTCTTGTAGCCGAGGCCGTCGAGCAACACTTGAGTCATGGCACTGGTGGCGATTACGTCGGTCCAGTTCACCACGCCCATGCGCACGTTCTGGCAAGAAGCCGCATCGGCTGCCATGACGTTGGTGCTCAAAATGGCGCTGGCGCTGAGTGCGAGCACGCAGCGGCTGATCAGTCGGTTCATGGTGGTTCCCTCGGCAGGTTGTTATTGTGGGTTCCGGCGTCTTTGTGCACCGTGCAGCCAAGTTACGCAGCTTGGTCCCCGACAAAACGCACGGCGGCGACCAGCTCTTGCACTGCAGCGACCTGCCCCCTTGAATGACCGATTGAACTGGCGTATCACAGTGACCACGCTGTCCGTCCTACGAGAGCGCTCCATGTCCCAGGATTTCTACTTTCTGCTGATGCCGGGCTTCTCCGCCATCGGCTTTATCTCCGCGATCGAACCTTTACGTGTCGCCAATCGTTTTCGCGGCGAGCTGTACCGCTGGCACGTCTTGAGCGCCGACGGCGGCGCGGTGCTGGCGAGCAATGGCATGTCGGTCAACGCCGACGCCGCGCTGGAGCCGCTGAAGAAAGGCTCGACCTTACTGGTGGTGGCCGGCTTCGAACCGCTGAAGTTCGCCACGCCCGCACTGGAACACTGGCTGCGTCGCCTTGATCACGACGGCGTGACCCTCGGCGCCATCGACACTGGCGCCTGCGTACTCGCCGAAGCCGGCCTGCTCGACGGCCACCGCCTGACCCTGCACTGGGAAGCCATCGACGCCTTCAAGGAATCTTATCCACAGCTGACGGTAACCCAGGAGCTGTTCGAGATCGACCGCCGGCGCATCACCTCGGCGGGCGGCACCGCCTCCATAGACCTGATGCTCGACCTGATCAGCCAGGCCCACGGGCCCGAGTTGGCGATCCAGGTGTCCGAGCAATTCGTGCTCGGCCGCATCCGCCCGCGCAAAGACCACCAACGCATGCAGATCGCCACGCGCTACGGCATCAACAACAAGAAGTTGGTGCAGGTGATTGGGGAGATGGAACAGCACACGGAACCGCCGTTGAGCACACTGGCGCTGGCGGAGACGATCAAGGTCACGCGACGGCAGTTGGAGCGCTTGTTTCGGCTGCACCTGAACGACACACCGAGCAACTTCTACCTGGGTTTGCGCCTGGAAAAGGCTCGGCAGTTGTTGCGCCAGAGCGACCTGAGCGTGCTGGAGGTGAGCATCGCCTGCGGCTTTGAGTCGCCGTCGTATTTCACCCGCAGCTACCGGGCAAGGTTTGCCAAGTGCCCAAGGGAAGATCGGCGCCGGGAAGCGGTATGAACACTGCTTTTGAGAACAGCGAAGATTAAATGTGGGAGCGGGCTTGCTCGCGAATGCGGTGGATCAGTCGGTACATG
>NZ_JBSVWQ010000295.1:0-6062 GCF_054071215.1 Pseudomonas sp. SDO5522_S412
AATGTTGGCTGAAAAACCGCTTTCGCGAGCAAGCCCGCTCCCACATTTTTGATCGCAATCGGGCTGTTATATCGGTGTTACTTCAGGCTGGCTTCGACCTTCTGCGCCACATCCTCAGTCAGCCACGCCTTCCAGACTTCCGGATGATCCTTGAGAAATGCCTGGGCGACCTCTCGCGGCTGGCTGTGCTTCTCGCTCATTTCGGCCAGCGCCTTGTTCAGCGGCTCGATCGGAAAGTCGACCTTGGCAAAGAACTCGGCGATCTGCGGATGCTCCTTCTGGAACGGCGTGGACACACCGATGCTCAGCTTGGAGGCCAGGGAACGTGTAGGTTTCGGGTCAGGATTGTCTGCATCGGTCAGCGTCTTCCACGCCTCGGCATCAAATGGCGGCTCTTCCAGTTGGATCAGCTTGTAGCGCCCCATCAACGGTGTAGGCGACCAGTAATAGAACAGCACCGGCTTGCCCCGGCGGATCGAGGAAGCAATCTCGGCATCCAGCGCAGCACCCGAACCACTGCGGAAATTCACATAGCTGTCGTCAAGCCCGTAGGCCTTGAGCTTTTGCTTGTTGACCACTTCCGAGGTCCAGCCAATCGGGCTGTTGAGGAAACGGCCCTTGCTCGGTGCTTCCGGGTCCTTGAACACGTCCTTGTAGCGCGCCAGATCCTTCACGCTGCGCAGGTCCGGCGCGAGGGGCTTGATGCCTTTGGCCGGGTCGCCCTTGACCACGTACTCCGGCACCCACCAGCCTTCAGTGGCGCCCTTGACGATATCCCCAAGGCCCACCACTTTGCCTTCGGCCTCGGCCTTGACCCACACCGGGCTGCGGCCGGCCCACTCTTCGCCGATCACCTGGATGTCGTTTTTCGCCAGGGCGGTTTCCAGGGTGATGGTGGTGCCGGGCAAGGTGTCGGTGGGCAAGTCATAGCCCTTTTCGACAATCACCCGCAGCACCTCGGTGATCAGGCTGCCGCTTTCCCAGTTCAGGTCGGCAAAATGAATCGGCGCCTGGGCCGCTGATACCGGCAGCGACGCCACCGACAGACTCAGGGTCGTCAGTGAGGCTGCCAACAGTGCTCGAATTCCTTTCATGCTTTGCACCTCATGCCTTACAGCAATCGCGAATGGCTTTGCTGTAACACCGCGAAGCCTCTGAATACTTAAGTCAACTCAACTGTAGTAGAGGTTCCGGGGAACATGGCAGGTTGCCGGTTTTTACGCAGGATTGTTCAGCCGCTGCAACTCGCGGCGCACCATGCTGGCGAATTCGGCGGGCTTGAGTTCATACAGTTGGCCGGCGACCCAGCTCAACCAGGCGCCCTGCAACTCGGCCTTGCGGGCAAACAATTGAGCCGCCGTGGCTTGGGCATCGAGCAGGTGCTGCTCGTGGAACTGCGCCCTACCCTGGCTCATTACTCGCTGGCCTTGAAGGTCACGAGTTCACCCTTGCGCCATTTGGCGGCCTTGCCGGTGACGGCCTTCAGGGTCTTGGTCAGGCCTTCTACCAATTGCTCATTGGCGGCAAACACCAGCATCACGCTGTGGCCTTCCTTGAACACGATGCCCTGGCCTTCGGCCGAGGACACAAAGGCGTAATCGCCCAGGCCATACACCGTCAACTTGATATCGCGAAACTTCAGTTCGAACTTGCCGCCTTCGCGGCTGGGCAATACAGCGGCCCGGAAATGATCACCGACCTTGAGTTCCAGGCGCGGCTTGTCGTCCACCACCAATGCCGCTTCGGTATCGATCTCGGCGATGTAGATACCTTCAGGTGTCTGCTCAGTGACGTAGACGAAACGGGATTGAAACTGCTTGACCAACTTTGCGCGCAAATCACCCAGCACGAATAACGCGTGCATATCCAGATTACTGACTGCCAAGGAAACGCCCCCACATCAAAAGGGTGCTGTCCGCCCAAGCGGGCAGCACAAAAAAACGGCCGGAAACGGCACGATCACACAACAAATCCACTGATAAAAACTGAAGAAGATCACGCTGCCAGGCCATGAGACTAGTACAGGCGTGCCCGACGCACCTTACGCAGGTCGCCAGGCGTTGCAGGAAATCACAGGTTTAACGACCAGAGAATACTGGCCGACCCACTTCAGACAATAACCCTTTAAAAAATGCAGTTTCCGACATCCAACACAGAAACTAATGCTTTGGATGGAACCGGACGCCGGACACTGACGACAATACTAAAACAGCAACACGGGTCAAAACCACTCGAAATACTGCAAGCGGGTACGCAATGTCGATCGACAGGAGCTGATTATGCAACGACCTCAACCGATTGCCACACCTTCGAACACAGGTTCATCTTTTATCGATGACGGGCAATTCTACTCCCTATACACCCACGACAGTTGCCTGCATTCGGCGCTCTATCGGGTAGTCCCCGCCGGGAGAAACTTTTTCCATATCCTTGAAGTGCCCAGTGGGCGGATCAAAGGTTTTCGCAGCGGCCATAGCCAGGCCTGCGAACTGGCCCGACAGCTGGAAGCCATCCTGCAAGCGCCGCACGGCTGAGGCGCGGCTGGCGTTTCGTCATCTGGTTGACTTTACTGCGCCGCCAGCGCGTAACAACTGCCATACTGGTCCGTCCATTGAGATTTGTGCCCTTGCGGTTCAGGTTTCATCAGCGCAATTACCTCCAAGGGAAGGCTATACGTGACGGAATTTGATATTGGCGAATTTTTCATCCATGGCGAAGCCAGGGAAGTAGACGGTGAGTTCCAGGCCGTGATTGTGATGCGGGCCAAGGCTCCCCTGACCACCGTGACGACTCACCAGGTAGAAAAGGACCGCTGGTTCAAAACCGTAGACGCTGCCAACACGGCTGCCAAGGAAGCCGCAAAAGCCCTTAAGGCCGCCGTTGATTCCGGCGCGCTGACCTCCTGATTACCCGGCGCGACAATCCGATCGAACTCTGTCCCGCAACAACCCTCCCATGCATACGATGATCAGCCCGCATGGAGAACGATATGGAAGCGCAGACCTACACCCTCGAAGACCTGTTTGAACAACTTGGAGAAGATTCGTCACCCGAAGGGATTGACGATTTTATCGGCAAACACACCCTGCCCAATGACGTAAAGCTGATTGACGCGGATTTCTGGTCACCGCAACAAGCCCAATTCCTTAAGGATGAACTGCGTGAAGACGCAGTCTGGGCGATCGCGGTCGACGAACTGAACCAGCGCCTGCACCAGCAACCCTGAGCCTTCAATGCAGGCTGTCTGACTGCTCCAGGTGCAACAGCGCCTCCCAGGCAGCCCTGCACTCTTCAGCCTCATCGCGACTGGCGAACGCCGTGCCGCGCTGCTCGCCATTGAGCAACACTACCCAACAGGCCTTTTGCCCCAGCGCACGCAGGGTGGGCGGTACGCCACTGCCAATCATCACAGCCACATCGACTTTGGTTTGCATGGAGCGCCTCCGGAAAATTAGTTAGCTGGCTAACAATGTTCGCCATGCTACGGTTTTCTTCCAGTTGGAAAAAGCTATCCCCGGAATAGCTCCCTTGCATTACCTGCAACAATCGCCCTCGTGGGTCAGCGGCCCTCAGGCCTGTAGCCCAGGCGCAAGCCACCCCAATGCCGGCCATTGACCGTGATCGGCACGGACAAGTCGTGCATCAACTCCCCGGTATCGCGGGTGTAGGTCTGCAGCAAGACCGCCTGCTGGTGGCTGCCGCAGCGGATTCCCGTGCGGTCTTCAAACTTGCGCTTGGTACGATTTTGTACCGCGTCCACTTGGGCATCGCCGGTCAACGCTTGGGAGAACACCTTGTTGTGGGTTGGCACATAACCCTGTGGCGTGCAGGCGATGGCGAATACCAGGCCCTCATGCCGGGGCAACAGGGCTTCCTGTATGGCCGGCAGCACCTGGTCGGTGTAGCCGTCAAAACGCGTGTGGTACTTGCTTGGCCGCGTGTTGGGAATGGCGGTATAGCTGCGGTCGAACAGGTCATCGAGGCTGATGCGGTTTTGCAGGACGTCGGCTTCAAACTGCGCGGCAATGTGGCTCGCGCCTTCGCGTGCCAGGTCATAGATGCGCTGGTGGTAGTCATCCAGGCCGACCTCGGCAAGGCGCTCGCTGATGGTTTCAGCCTGGCCTTCCATTTGTACGGCGGCGGCGGCCAACTGTTGGGTCTGCTGGTCGCTGACGGTCAAATCGCTGCGCATCTGCTCCACCGCATGGAACAGGCTGTCGAGTTGGGCGCGGTTGGTGTCGGTGCCCTGGGCGATTTCATTGACCTGGCCTTCGACATCCGCCGCCAGGCTGGCGATGCTGTCCAGTTGCTCGCCGGCGTGCTCCACCTGCTCTACACCGGATTGCAAATCCGCCGACAATTGCCGGATCTGCTCCACCACCTGGGCGGTACGCTGCTGGATATCCGCCACCATCACCCCGACTTCATCGGTCGCCGTGGCGGTTCGCCCGGCCAGGCCACGCACCTCGTCGGCGACCACCGCAAACCCGCGACCATGCTCACCGGCCCGCGCGGCTTCAATCGCCGCGTTCAAGGCCAGCAGGTTGGTCTGGCTGGCGATCGACTGGATCACCAGGGTGACGCGCTGGATTTCTTCGCTGCGCTGGCTCAAGGCCTCGATCAATTGACGGCTGTCGTTGGCGCGCTGGCTGAGCTGATGCATACGGGTGATGGATTGCGCCAGCACCTCGCGCCCTTCGGTACTGCGCTGATGGGCCTGGCTGGCCGCACCGAGGGCCTGGCGGCTCAGTTGCGAGGTGATCTGCTCGGTGCCGATCATCACTTCGGCACTGCTGACGATCTGCTTCGCCGCGCCCAATTGAGATTGCAGCCTGGCCGCCAGTTGCTTGACCGAATAGGCCACGCCGGCAGCAGACAGTGCGTTATGGCTGGTGGTGTAGGACAGGTCGCGGGTCAGCTCGCCGATTGCATCGGTGGCTTCGGCCGGTGCGGCATTGTGGGTGCGATGTTTCAGGCGGGGCAGCCAGATCAGCAGCAGGGCCACCGGCAGGCACAGGTAAATCGAGAGTTGGGCGAACGCCAGGCCCAGCAGCAACAGTACCAGGGCGGTACTTTGCAGGAGCGGCGTCAACCAGCCGGGCAACTGTCGCGCCACCACGGGTGGTGACACTGCTGCGCCCATGAGAGATCCGTCTCCAGCCATGTTCGTTACCCCGCTGCTTGTCGTTATTGTGACTGCATTAGACGCCACTATGTGGCCATTATCCATGGGCCTTTAGTGGGGGGCTTGCAGCAGATCAATAAACGGGGGGAAACGGCTGTTTTCTGCTGGGAACCGGGTAACCCGGCTCCAGCAGTTCACCGCATCAGGCTTGACGCTGGTGCTTGTCGATTTGCTCGTGGCGCTCTTGCGCTTCGATGCAGTACTTGGTGGTCGGGCTGATCAGCAGGCGCTTGAGGCCGATAGGCTCGCCGCTGTCGTCGCACCAGCCGAAGGAGTCTTCCTTGATACGGCCCAGGGCCTGCTCAAGTTGCGGCAGCATGCGCTGGTCGCGGTCGATGGCGTTCACCAGCCAGGTGCGCTCTTCTTCGACAGAAGCAGCGTCGGCCGGGTCTGCCGGGGTGTCCAGGCTTTCAATGGCGATGCGGTTCTGCTCGATGCGCTCGTGGTGTTCCACTTTCATGTCCTGCAACAACTTCTCGAAAAAAGCGTGCTGCTCGGCATTCATGTAGTCATCCGCCGGCATGGCCAGCAACTTTTCCTTTGTCATTGATTTCTCTATAAAAAATACGTGCATTAAGGCGAATAAGGGAGCGTTCCGGCCGACCTCTGCAGGTCTCGGAAAGGCGCCGTCCATTTCAAGCGCCACCCGGCACTCAATTTACGAGGGGCGGCAGTCTAAGGCCGACTTGAGGGCTCAGCAACTGAAATGACAGGCATTTTTTCCAAGATAACCCGCAAAGGCACCAGGACGGGCTCGGCGAATGGTCATCGGAGTGCGTTTATAGCAAGAAATTCAGTGTTGTGGAGCTATATAGAAGACAAACGGTTAAATGTGGGAGCGGGCTTGCTCGCGAAGGCAGTGTGTCAGTCACTGAAT
>NZ_JBSVWQ010000296.1:0-6017 GCF_054071215.1 Pseudomonas sp. SDO5522_S412
TCAGTCAATACATCAGGTGACTGACACGACGCCTTCGCGAGCAAGCCCGCTCCCACACAAGCCCGCTCCCACATGGGTTATTGCGCTGTTACTACCTTCGCGTTATTCAACCGCAACCGGTACGCCACATAGATGATCCCGACCCAGACCGGAATCGCATACACCGACGCCCGTACACCCGGAATCGCCAGCATCACGCAGATGATCATCAGCATGAACGCCAGGCACAGGTAGTTGCTGAACGGGAACCAGAAGGTCTTGAACGACGGCACCACGCCTTGCTCGCCCATGGCCTTGCGGAACTTGATGTGGGTCAGGCTGATCAGCGCCCAGTTGATCATCAGCGAGGCAACCACCAGCGCAAACAACAGCTCCAGTGCGTCATGCGGCGCCACGTAGTTGATCACCACACATAGCAGCGTCACCAGGGCCGAGATGCCCAGGGCACGCAGCGGCACGCCTTGCTTGTTCAACTTCATCAGCGCTTTCGGCGCATCGCCTTGCTCGGCCAGGCCGAACAGCATGCGGCTGTTGCAGTACACGCCGCTGTTGTACACCGACAGTGCCGCGGTCAGGACCACGAAGTTGAGGATGTGGGCGGCGGTGTCGTTACCGATCAAGGAAAAGATCTGCACGAACGGACTGCCGCTGTAGGCATCGCCCGACGCGCCGAGGGTTTGCAGCAGTTGATCCCATGGGTACAACGACAGCAGCACGGTAAGGGCGCCGACGTAGAAAATCAGGATCCGGTACACCACCTGGTTGATCGCCTTCGGGATCACCTTGCGGGGTTCGCTGGCTTCGGCGGCGGTAATACCCACCAGCTCCAGGCCGCCGAACGAGAACATGATGAACGCCATGGACATCAACAGCCCCATGCCGCCATTCGGGAAGAACCCGCCGTGGCTCCACAGGTTGCTCACCGAGGCCTGCGGGCCGCCGGTGCCGCTGAACAGCAGGTAGCAGCCGAGCACGATCATGCCGACAATCGCCACCACCTTGATGATCGCGAACCAGAACTCGGTCTCACCGAAGAACTTCACGTTGAGGGTGTTGATCAGGTTGACCAGCACAAAGAACACCACCGCACTGACCCAGGTCGGAATTTCCGGCCACCAGAACTGGATGTACTTGCCCACCGCTGTCAGCTCGGCCATGCCCACCAGCACGTAGAGTACCCAGTAGTTCCAGCCGGCAAGGAAGCCTGCGTAACCGCCCCAGTACTTGTGGGCGAAGTGGCTGAAGGAGCCGGCCACCGGTTCCTCGACGATCATTTCGCCCAGCTGGCGCATGATCAGGAACGCGATGAACCCGGCTACCGCATAGCCCAGGATCATCGACGGCCCCGCCGACTTGAGCACGCCCGCCGAGCCGAGGAACAGCCCGGTCCCGATCGCCCCTCCCAAGGCAATCAGCTGAATATGCCGGTTCTTCAGGCCACGCTTGAGGCCCACCGGGTTAACCATGTCATCCGCCATTAACATTCCCTTCTACTTGTTTTTTTCAGGGTTGATCGCACACCGAACCAGCCCCTCAAACCGCTGAGGGGTCAGATATTACTCTCGGTAAACTTTTCGTAATACAGCTGAACGCCATCAAGTGCCTGATCCAGCAGCCATTGTTTGATGGATTCGACCATCGGAGGGGGGCCGCAGACGTACATATCTGCCGATTGATCCCGCAATTCGGCCAGGTCGAAATGCTCGGTGAGGTAGCCGCGTTTGCCGGCCCAGTCCGAAGGTGGGTCGCTGAGTACCTCGGTGTAGCGAAACCCCGGGATCGTATCGGCGTAGGCTTTTATGCGTGTTGCCTCGCATAAATCGGCCGCACCCCGCACGCCGTAATACAGGTGCACCGGCTGTTGGCAGGTGCTGGCGGCCAGGTCGTCAAGCATGCCCAGCAGCGCCGATAAGCCGGTGCCACCGGCCACCAACACCAGCGGTCGGGTGACATGCCGAAGGTAGAAGGCACCCAATGGCGCTTCCAGCAGCAACTCATCACCGACCTGGCAGCGTTCGCGAATGTAGTTGCTCATCACGCCATCGGGCAGCAGGCGGATCAGGAACTGCAACTGATTGCCCGGGCGGTTGGCGAAAGAGTAGGAGCGCCAACTGTCGGTGCCGGGAATCGACAGGCGGGCGTACTGGCCCGGCAGGAAATCCAATGGCGCTTCAAGCTGCAGGTGCAGGATCGCCGTGCTGGGCGACACCTGCTGCACATTGCTCACCGTGCTGCGGATCCGGACCGGCCCCGGCGCGTTGCACAGGCTGGAATCAAAATCGAAGTAGAACGCCGCATCGGATTGGACCCGGGTCTGGCAGCTGAGCATTTTGCGTTGTTGCAGGTCGAGGCTGGAGAGGGCTTCCTCGTCTACGTAGTCCTGGGTGAAATCGCCGGACTCGCAGCGGCCCTGGCAGGTGCCGCATACGCCTTCGCGGCAGTCGAGCGGGATCTTGATGCCGTTGCGCAAGGCTGCATCCAACAGGATCTCATTGGCGCCCACCGGGAAAAACAGGGTCTTGCCGTCGGCAAAACTGAAGGCCACTTTGTGATTCATTCGCAGAACTCCGCGAGTTTGATTTTCTATGCCTGCGATTTACCTGTGGCGAGGGAGCTTGCTCCCGCTGGGCTGCGCAGCAGCCCCAAAAAGCCGGGAGCGCTACGCACTGGAGCGCCAACCCGGTCCAGCGGGAGCAAGCTCCCTCGCCACAGGTGTAATGCATCAGGTCACAGGTGATAGAAATCCAGCACCGAGTTGATGGTGTCGTTGAGCAGCAGCGCATGCTTGCGGGTGATCAACCAACTGTCGCCATCGGGCTTGAGGCTGTAAGTGGCGCTGCCGTAGAACTGCTCCGACGTCGCCAGCCGATAGAACAACGTATGCCAGTTCAACTTCACCTCCAGCAGCCCGTCCGGTTGCTCGGCAATCCGCACGTTGTTGATCAAATGCAGCGTCCTCGGCATCGGCGTGGCCGACGCGGCCTTGCCCGTGCGCAGGCGAAACACCCGATCCTCCAGCCCCGAGCGGTTGGCGTAGTAGATCAACGACATTTCGCGCTTCGGGTCGCGGGTGTAGACATGTTCCGAATCCCACTGCGGCAGGTGAAACTCGCTCTGCGGGTCGAACAACTGCACGTAGGCGTCCCAGTCCTGGGCATCGCACAGCTCGGATTTACGGTAAAAAAACTGCTCGATCCGGTACTGCAATTGCGCATTCATCATTCCACCTCCCGCAGTTTCAGGGCTTGCTGGTCGAGCCCGTCCAGCAGGAATTTCTGCCAGTTGCGGTGCTGGTTGACGTACAGCCCTTCGTGGGTGAATTCGGTGCCGGTCATCGCCGGCTGGATACCGATGGATTCGCTATTGGGTGTCGGCCCGGTTTCCCAGCGATGGCTGCCGCGGGAGATATCGCTCCAGCGCTCCAGGCGGCCCTGGAAGCCGCGCTGGGCTTCGCGGAACTCCACCAGGTCATCCGGCGTGCCCATGCCCGAGACGTTGAAGAAATCCTCGAACTGGCGAATACGGTTTTCACGGTCGGCGTCAGACTCGTTCTTCACCCCCAGGCACTGGCTGATGATTTCGGTCTTGTTCCACGCGATGGGCCGGATGATCCGCAGCTGCGAGCTGATCTGGTCGAGGAAGAACAGGCTTGGGTAGATGTTCAGGTTGCGCAGGCGGTGCATCATCCATTCGGCTTTTTGCTGGCCGTGTTCTTCGATCAGGCGCGGCATGATGGTGGCGTAGCCCGAACGCACGGTGGGGTTGGGCATGTCGCTGAACAACAGGCTGTGGCCATTGTTGAAGGCGAACCAGCCGTCATCGGTGTTCGCGTCGCCGGCGCCGAGTTTGCTGTAGTCCAGTGTCGTGCCCGAGCCGGTGCCGTTTTCCGTATTGACCTGCTGGCGATGCTGCACCGTGGCCACGTAGTTGTAGTGCACGGTGCTGACGTGATAACCGTCCAGGCCGTTTTCGTTTTGCAGTTTCCAGTTGCCGTCGTAGGTGTAGGCGGACTTGCCCGGCAGCACTTCCAGCTCACCGGTGGCCGATTGGGCGACCATCATGTCGAAGAACACTTTGGCGTCGCCGAGGAAATCTTCCAGGCTGTTGGTGCCGTTCACGTCGAGGCTGATGAAGACGAAACCCTTGTAGCTCTCGATCCGTGCTTTTTTCAGGCCGCGAGTGGCCTTGTCGAAGCCTTCCGGGTATTCCCCCGGCGCCTTGACCTTCACCAGCCGGCCATCGCTCTTGTAGCACCAGGCGTGGAACGGGCAGGTAAACGTGGACTGGTTGCCCTTGCCAACCCGGGTCAGGGTGGTGCCGCGATGCTGGCAAGCGTTGATCAGCGCGTTGAGCTGGCCTTCGCCGTCGCGGGTGATGATCATCGGCTGGCGCCCGGCGCGCATCGTCACGAAGTCGTGCTTGTTGGCCAGTTCGCTCTCGTGACAGGCATAGATCCAGTTTTTTTCGAAGATCAGCTCCATTTCCAGCTCGAACAACTCCGGCTCGGTGAACATGTCCCGGGCGATGCGGAACACCTCATCCACCGGACGGAAGTCCAGGCAGCCTTCGATAAAGCTTTTCCACTGCTCTACGCTTCTTGCACCACTCATGGGAGGCACCTTTTTTGATAATGGCTAAACGGGTAAGCCATTAAGAGGCTGCGGCGGGGCACCGGGCTATCCGGTTAATGGGGGAAGGTGGGCCACTTAGTTGGGCACGAAATACCCACGGCGGTGCAGGGCGGTGGCGGAATGCGCTACTGTCTTGCAAGGCGATTGTCGGAAAAGTCTGCTTGTTATCCACTTAGTCGACGGTTGCTATCCACCCAGTGGCGATCCCGCTGGCGTGGCGCAAAACTTGCTGTCGATCTACCAGGACGCGCCGTCAGAGCGCGCCGGCCACAATTGCCGTGGGTGCCCCGTGATGAGTAGCAATACACGCGATATACGTATCGAGCGCTTCGACCTTGAAGGCGCCTGCAGCTGGATGTCCGGCATTTGCGGGCCGCACCGCCTGCAAACCGCGACGCCGGAGCGCATCCGCTTTCACCACAGCGCCAATGTGTTCAAGTCCCGCGCCACGACGCTGGGGATTATCGAATACGGCACCGATGTCACCATCGACATTGAAGACGCCGAGCACTTCAGCAGCTACAGCCTGACCTTGCCGCTGGTGGGCGAGCAGGAGCTGAGCAAGAACGGCGTACGGCTCAGCTCCAACCGTGACCAGGGGGTGATCATTTCGCCCAACGAACATCAGGTGCTGGAGATCTCGGGCGACTGCCGCAAGTTGCAGGTGGTGATCACCCGCGCGGCGATGAGCGAATCCCTGGAAGGCCTGCTGCAGCGGCCGATTGAAGCGCCGCTGCGCTTCGAGTCGGCGATGGACGCGGTGGACGGCGCTTCCGCGTCGTGGTGGCGCATGGCGCGGTATTTCATCGCCGAACTGGAGCGCAGCAGCGAGCTGTATGACCAGGTGGCGTTTACCCGGGACCTGGAAAGCTCGCTGATCAAGGGCCTGATCCTGGCCCAGCCGAACAACTATTCCGAAGAACTGCGGGACGTGCTGGGGGTGAAGCTGCCGCACTATTTGATTCGTGCCCGACAGTACATCCACGACAACGCCCGGGAAGCGGTGCACCTGGAGGATCTGGAGGCGGCGGCGGGCGTGTCGCGCTTCAAGCTGTTCGATGCCTTCCGCAAATACTTCGCCCTGTCGCCCATGGCCTATCTGAAGAAATACCGCCTGGGTGCCGTGCGCCAGCAAATCCTCGAACATGGCTCCACGCGCACCATCTCCGAAATCGCCCTGGGCTGGGGCTTTACTCATCTGGGGCGATTCTCGGCCGAATACCGCAAGCTGTTCGACGAATCCCCCAGCCAGACCCTGCAACGCAACGACGCCCGGCGTATGCGTGGATGAACACCTTACGCAAAAACAACGGAGATCAACTGTGGGAGCGGGCTTGCTCGCGAATGCGGTGCATCAGCCAACTCATTCGGTGACTGACACTGCGC
>NZ_JBSVWQ010000297.1:0-6008 GCF_054071215.1 Pseudomonas sp. SDO5522_S412
CCCCAAAAAAGCGGGAGCGCTGCGCACTCCAGCGGGAGCAAGCTCCCTCGCCACAACAGCTCCCCTGGCCACTCGCCAGGGTTATGCCTAAACCTCAGGCCAGAACGCCCGAATCCCCGCCACACCTTGAGCACCAGCCTCCCAGGCCTTTTCCCGCTCAGCAGGACCCACCCCACCGAGCAAGAACACCGGTTTGCTGAACCCACTGATCAACTGCTGTGCCTGCTCCCAGCCCAACGGCTCGGCATCAGGATGAGTCTGGGTCGGCTGCACCGGCGACAAGGTGACGAAATCCACGTCCATCAACTCCGCCAAGGCTAATTCCTCAGCATTGTGGCAAGACGCCGCCAACCAGCGATCCTTCGGCAAAGGACGTCCCTTGCTGGCGTACTTGCGCAGTTGCGCCGAGGTCATATGCCAGCCGGCCGCGGGAAAATCCCCCAGCCATTCAAACGGCCCCTTGAGCATCAGTTGCGCCTTGCCCGCACACAGGCCCACGGCATCCACCGCCAGGTCACGGTACTTGGGGTCGTAACCGTTGGGGGCACGCAGCTGAACCAGCTTGATGCCACCAGCGATGGCTTTTTGAATACCGCGCAGCAGGACGGGTGTCTCCAGCTCGCCCGGAGTGATCAAGTAGTCAGCCGGTAAACGCGCCGCCGCAACGATCGGCGCATTGGCTGCCGGAAACTCATAGTTCGGCAGGTCCCGCTGGGCCACCCACTCAAGGGGTTGGCCTTCGGCACCGTGGGGCTCGCCGGTAAAGGCCGAGACTTCCCAGACATCCAGCAACACCTGTTTGTCCGGGTAATCATGCTGCACCTTGATCAACGGGCGAGCCGCCGTGACCTGGATGCCCAGCTCCTCCTGCAATTCACGGGACAGCGCGGTAGCGACCGACTCATCGGCCTCCACCTTGCCACCGGGAAACTCCCAGAGGCCGCCCTGATGCTGGGTATCGGCGCGGCGCGCCAGCAGAATCCTGCCGTCGACACCCCGGATGACCGCTGCTGCTACATGAACTCGTTTCACCGCACTATTTCCTCTGAATCGGTTTGAAGACCTACCTGGTATCAGGTGCGGTATTCCGCGTTGATCTTCACGTACTCGTGGGACAGGTCGGTGGTCCAGATGGTTTCGCTGCACTCACCGCGACCCAATTCGATACGGATGGTGATTTCTTCCTGCTGCATCACCGCCGAACCCTGGGCTTCGGTGTACGTCTCGGCCCGGGCGCCACGGCTGGCGATGCACACTTCGCCGAGGAACACGTCGATCTTGCTCACGTCCAGGTTCGGCACGCCGGCACGGCCCACAGCGGCCAGGATACGGCCCCAGTTCGGGTCGGAGGCAAACAGCGCGGTCTTGATCAGCGGCGAGTGAGCCACGGTGTAACCGACATCCAGGCATTCCTGGTGGTTACCGCCGCCGTTGACTTCAACCGTCACAAACTTGGTGGCGCCTTCGCCGTCGCGCACGATGGCCTGGGCCACGTCCATGCACACTTCGAACACCGCCTGCTTCAACGCGGCGAAATACGCGCCGTTGGACGAGGTGATTTCCGGCAGGTCAGCCTGGCCGGTGGCGATCAACATGCAGCAATCGTTGGTCGAGGTGTCGCCGTCGATGGTGATGCGGTTGAAGGACTTGTTGGCGCCGTCGAGCATCAGGTTTTGCAGCACGTCACGGGAGACTTTGGCGTCGGTGGCGATATAGCCCAGCATGGTCGCCATGTTCGGGCGAATCATGCCGGCGCCTTTGCTGATGCCCGTGACGGTAACGGTCACGCCTTCGTGCACAAACTGACGGCTGGCGCCTTTTGGCAGGGTGTCGGTGGTCATGATCCCGGTAGCCGCAGCCGCCCAGTTATCCACCGACAGGTCATCCAGCGCTGCTTGCAGCGCGCCTTCGATTTTCTCTACCGGCAGCGGCTCACCGATCACGCCGGTGGAGTACGGCAGCACCTGGCTGGCCTCCACGCCGGTCAGCTCCGCCAGCTTGGCGCAGGTGCGGGCAGCGGCGGCCAGGCCAGGCTCGCCGGTCCCGGCGTTGGCATTGCCGGTGTTGGTCAACAGGTAACGCACCGGGCCTTCGACACGCTGCTTGGCCAGAATCACGGGCGCGGCGCAAAACGCGTTCAGGGTGAACACACCCGCGACGGTCGAGCCTTCGGCACAGCGCATCACCACCACATCCTTGCGCCCCGGGCGCTTGATGCCCGCCGAAGCGATACCGAGTTCAAAACCGGCAACCGGGTGCAACGTGGGCAAAGGACCAAGACCAACAGCCATGAATGCGCTCCTAAAAATATTGGGTGTGTACCCCGTCGCTATCGACGGTGACGAAATGGCAAAACGCCGCGACGGCTGATGCCGGTCGCGGCGCGGGGGTGTTGCAGCGTCAGGCGAAAATCTTAGTTGATTTCGCCGTGGCAGTGTTTGAACTTCTTGCCCGAACCGCACCAGCACAGTTCGTTGCGGCCCAGCTTCTGTTCGTTGCGCACCGGGGCCTGGGCCAGGGCCACATCGACCTCTTCGCCCAATACTTCCGGAGCCTCAAGACCAGGCGCTTCGTCGTGCTGGAACTGCATACGCGCAGCCAGTGCCTCGGCTTCCTGACGCAGGCGGGCTTCTTCCTCGATCGGGTCTTCGCGACGCACCTGAACGTGGGACAGCACACGAATCGAATCGCGCTTGATCGAATCCAGCAGTTCGGAGAACAGCGTGAACGACTCGCGCTTGTACTCCTGCTTCGGGTTCTTCTGGGCGTAGCCGCGCAAGTGGATGCCGTGACGCAGGTGGTCCATGGTCGACAGGTGGTCTTTCCACAGGTCGTCCAGCACGCGCAGTACGATTTGCTTCTCGAAGGTGCGCAGTGCTTCGGCACTCGCCTGCTCTTCTTTCTCGTTGTAAGCGGCCAGCAGCTCGGTCATGAGCTTCTCGCGCAGGGTTTCTTCGTACAGGTGGTCGTCTTCGTCGAGCCATTGCTGGACCGGCAAGTCGACACCGAAGTCGCTCTTCAACGCAGCTTCCAGGCCGGCAACATCCCACTGCTCAGGCAGGGACTGTGGCGGGATATGGGCGCTGACGGTGGCGTTGAGCACGTCCTGGCGGAAATCGGCAATGGTCTCGCCGATGTTGGTGGCAGCCAACAAACTGTTACGCATGTGATAAATCACTTTACGCTGTTCGTTGTTGACGTCATCGAACTCGAGCAGTTGCTTACGAATGTCGAAGTTACGGCCTTCTACCTTGCGCTGGGCCTTCTCGATGGCGTTTGTCACCATGCGGTGTTCAATCGCCTCACCGGACTGCATGCCCAGGGCTTTCATGAAGTTCTTCACCCGATCCGAGGCGAAGATGCGCATCAGGCTGTCTTCCAGGGACAGGTAGAAACGGCTGGAACCGGCGTCACCCTGACGACCGGCACGACCACGCAGTTGGTTGTCGATACGGCGCGATTCGTGACGCTCGGACGCGATCACCTGCAAGCCGCCGGACTCCAGCACTTGCTGGTGGCGCTTCTGCCAGTCGGCCTTGATCTGCGCGATCTGCTCAGGGGTCGGGTTGTCCAGGGACGCAACTTCCACTTCCCAGTTACCGCCCAACAGGATGTCGGTACCACGACCGGCCATGTTGGTGGCGATGGTCAGTGCGCCCGGGCGACCGGCCTGGGCAATGATCTCGGCTTCTTTTTCGTGGAACTTGGCGTTGAGGACCTTGTGCTCGATGCCTTCCTTGGCCAGCAAGCTGGACATGTGCTCGGAAGTTTCGATGGTGGCAGTACCCACCAGCACTGGACGGCCCTGGGCCATGCATTCCTTGATGTCGGCGACGATTGCAGCGTATTTCTCGTCGGCGGTCAGGAACACCAGGTCGTTGAAGTCTTTACGCGCCAGCGGCTTGTTCGGCGGGATAACCATCACCGACAGACCGTAGATCTGGTGGAATTCGAACGCTTCGGTGTCGGCTGTACCGGTCATGCCGGACAGCTTGTTGTACAGACGGAAGTAGTTCTGGAAGGTGGTCGAGGCCAGGGTCTGGCTTTCAGCCTGGATGTTCAGGACTTCCTTGGCTTCGATCGCCTGGTGCAGGCCTTCCGACAAACGGCGACCCGGCATGGTACGACCGGTGTGTTCGTCGACCAGTACGACCTGGCCGTCCTGCACGATGTATTCAACGTTGCGATGGAACAGCTTGTGGGCGCGCAGACCGGCATATACGTGGGTCAACAGGCCCAGGTTGTGCGCCGAGTACAGGCTCTCGCCTTCGGCCAACAGGCCGATCTGGGTCAGCATGTCTTCGACGAACTGGTGACCGGCTTCGTTGAGTTCGACCTGGCGGGTCTTCTCGTCGATGGTGAAGTGACCTTCTTTGGTCACCACGCCTTCCACTTCCTCGATGTGTTGCTCAAGGCGCGGGATCAGCTTGTTGATCTCGGTGTACAGGCGCGAGCTGTCCTCGGCTTGACCGGAGATGATCAGCGGGGTACGGGCTTCGTCGATCAGGATGGAGTCGACTTCGTCGATCACGGCAAAATTGAGTTCGCGCTGGAATTTTTCTTCCATGCTGAACGCCATGTTGTCGCGCAGGTAGTCGAAACCGAATTCGTTGTTGGTACCGTAGGTGATGTCGGCAGCGTAGGCGGCGCGCTTCTCTTCCGGCGGCTGGAACGGCGTGACAACGCCGACCGTCAGGCCGAGGAATTCGTACAGCGGACGCATCCAGTTGGCATCCCGGCGGGCGAGGTAGTCGTTCACCGTCACAACGTGCACGCCCTTGCCGGACAATGCGTTGAGGTAAACGCCCAGGGTAGCTACCAGGGTCTTGCCTTCACCGGTACGCATTTCGGCAATCATGCCTTCATGCAAGGTCATGCCGCCGATCAACTGGACGTCGAAGTGGCGCATGCCCATGACACGCTTACCGGCTTCACGGGCGACCGCAAAGGCTTCGGGAAGCAGCTTGTCGAGGGTTTCACCTTTGGCTATGCGGGCCTTGAACTCTTCGGTCTTGGCGCGCAATTGCTCGTCCGAAAGGGCAACCATCTGCTCTTCGAAGGCATTGACCAGCTGCACCGTCTTGAGCATGCGTTTGACTTCGCGCTCATTCTTGCTTCCAAAAAGTTTCTTTAACAAAGGCGCAAACATATCGGCAGGTTCTTCCACACATAGGGATGGAGGGCGCCCCGTGAGTCGCCCGAGCAGCCCTCACGGCCGCATGCGAACGAGCATTCTACCCGGAAACGTGGGTGAGGAAAGTGGCGTTATTCCACGATGCTGGCACGGCGCTCTTGGAGGGCTTGTTTAAAATAAGGGCTTTTTGCTGAACTTCAACCCATTCGGGTAATAAGTTACTCGTTGATTTAATGGATAAACTGCCGGTAATGCAATGGCGGCGGTGTCGCAGACGCTTTCTGCTACCATGGCCTCTCTGTTACTTAAGGTGTCTAGTCATGGCATTTCGCCCTCTTACGGCCCGAGCTCCCGCCGTGTTGCTTCGCGAAGCCAAGCCTTTAAAAGCCATCTTCGGCCATGCGCAACGCCTTGGTCATCTGCAACGCCTGGTAGAAAGCCAACTGCAGCCCGCCGCCCGCGAACACTGCCATGTGGCCTCGTGGCGCGAGGGCAATCTGCTGCTGATCGTCACCGACGGCCATTGGGCGACGCGCCTGCGCTACCAGCAGAAACGTTTGCAGCGCCAATTGATGGCCTTCGACGAATTCGCCAGCCTGACGCGCATCCAGTTCAAGGTGCAACCGCCGACCGTGCCGCAAGGTGCGGTGGGGCACACGATGGATTTGTCGGAAATCGCCGCCGAAACCATTCAGGCCACGGCAGACGGGATTACCGATCCGAACTTACGCGCTGCGCTGGAGCGGCTGGCCGCTCACGCCAAACCCAAAACCTGAGACCCGGCGCAGAACCAAGTGTGGGAGCGGGCTTGCTCGCGAATACGGTGTAACAGGCGCCCGAGCCGTTTGACTATCCCCCCCCTTTTCGAACCAAA
>NZ_JBSVWQ010000298.1:0-6003 GCF_054071215.1 Pseudomonas sp. SDO5522_S412
ACAGTCACCTGATGTATCGACTGATTTACCGTATTCGCGAGCAAGCCCGCTCCCACATCTGTTTCCGTACGCCCGTTATTGTGTTTCGAGATATTCGCTGTACAAAATTTTCACATTCCATCCAAGACAATTCGCCGGCTATTTCCCCTGTCGAGTGCTCTAAAACGAGTGCCCACCTACTGCAGGAGTGAGTAATCAATGGCGTTGCCGGCGTTGATCGGGCACCATTTGCGCCATTGCGTTCACCGTCTACCCCAGCCTGCCTGGGCGAGGGCGGGGCGCCGCTGTATTCATTCGCAACTTAAACTTCCAATGGGTCCTAAAACGACATGGCAAACCCGGACGCCCTGAATCAGCAGCGAGCTTCTAATCGCTTGCTGCAACCGACCGTCAAATCCCATCTGGCGTACACGCTGCTTTGTGCCTTGATCATGATGGTGATGTTCTCCCTGCTGCGCCTGGCGCTGCTGGTCTACAACCGCGAGATGATCCTCGACACACCGGCCTCGACTTTCCTTGAAGCGTTCGCCAACGGCCTGCGCCTGGATATCCGCCTGGTGATGTACGTGCTGGTGCCGCTGCTGCTGGCGTTGTTCAGCGTACGGGCCATGGCGGCGCGCGGGTTCTTCCGCTTGTGGCTGACGGTCGCGTCCAGCATCGCGCTGTTCCTGGGCCTGATGGAAATGGACTTCTACCGCGAGTTCCACCAGCGCCTCAACGGGCTGGTCTTCCAGTACGTGAAGGAAGACCCGAAAACCGTGATGAGCATGCTCTGGTACGGTTTCCCGGTGGTGCGCTACCTGCTGGCCTGGGCCGTGGGTACGCTGATCCTGAGCATCGCCTTCAAAGGCGCCGACCGTGCAACGCGCCCACGCGGCCCGTTCAGTGGTGGCAGCATCGGCACTCGCCAGGTAGCGCCGTGGTACACGCGCATCGCGGTGTTCGTGGTCTGCCTGCTGGTCGCCGTGGTCGCCATCCGTGGCACCCTGCGCCAGGGCCCGCCACTGCGTTGGGGCGACGTGTACACCACCGACTCGAACTTCGCCAACCAGTTGGGCCTCAACGGTACCTTGTCGCTGATTGCGGCGGCGAAATCGCGCTTCTCCGAGGAGCGTTCGAACATCTGGAAAGCCACCCTGGAGCAGCCGCTGGCCACCCAGACCGTGCGCGACATGCTGGTATTGCCGACCGAGAAACTGGTCGACACCGACACCGCCGCGGTACGCCGTGACTTCACGCCGCCGGCCGAGAAGACCCTGCCGATCAAGAACGTCGTGGTTATCCTGATGGAAAGCTTCGCCGGTCACTCGGTGGGCGCCCTGGGCCGCCCGGGCAACATCACGCCGTACTTCGACAAACTGTCCAAGGAAGGCCTGCTGTTCGACCGCTTCTTCTCCAACGGCACCCACACCCACCAGGGTATGTTCGCCACCATGGCCTGCTTCCCGAACCTGCCGGGTTTCGAATACCTGATGCAGACCCCGGAAGGCAGCCACAAGCTGTCGGGCCTGCCGCAGTTGCTCAGCGCCCGCAAGTTTGACGACGTGTACGTCTACAATGGCGATTTCGCCTGGGACAACCAGTCGGGCTTCTTCAGCAACCAGGGCATGACCAACTTCATCGGGCGTAATGACTTCGTCAACCCGGTGTTCTCGGATCCAACCTGGGGCGTGTCCGACCAGGACATGTTCAGCCGTGGCCTGGAAGAGTTGAAGGCACGTGAAGGCGGCAAGCCGTTCTATGCGCTGCTGCAAACCCTGTCCAACCACACGCCGTACGCGTTGCCGACGCCATTGCCGGTCGAGAAGGTCACCGACCGTGGCAGCCTCAACGAGCATTTGACGGCCATGCGTTACTCCGACTGGGCCTTGGGCCAGTTCTTTGAAAAGGCCCGCAAGGAGCCGTACTTCAAGGAAACCCTGTTCGTGATCGTGGGCGACCACGGCTTCGGCAACGAGCAGCAGATCACCGAGATGGACCTGGGCCGCTTCAACGTGCCGATGCTGATGATCGCACCGGGCATGCAGGAGAAGTTCGGCGAGCGTGACCACACCGTGGGCACCCAGATCGACATCGTGCCGACCATCATGGGCCGCCTGGGCGGTGACACCCTGCACCAGTGCTGGGGCCGTGACCTGCTCAACCTGCCGGAAGGCGACAAGGGCTTTGGCGTGATCAAGCCGTCGGGCAGCGACCAGACCGTCGCCTTGCTCACCGGTGACCGCGTGCTGGTACTGCCCAAGGAAATGCCGCCGAAGTTGTGGGAATACGAACTGGGCGCCAACCCGACCGGGAAAGTGATTCCAGAATCGCCGGACGAGGCTGCGTTGAAGCAGAAGCTCGAATCGTTCCTGCAGACCGCTACCAAGAGCCTGCTGGACAACACTGCCGGTGTAGTGGACGGCAAGCCGGACTAAACACCCGCGCATAAAAAAAGAGGCCTTTCAAGGCCTCTTTTTTTTGCACGCTGGAACGCGTTATATCTTGCCGAGCAACAACAGAATCAGCAGCACTACCAACACAGTACCGAGAATACCCGATGGCCCGTAACCCCAATTGCGTGAGTGAGGGAACACTGGAAGACCGCCGACCAGCAGGAGGATCAGAATAATGATAAGAATGAGGCTCATGTTTTGTTTTCCTTATTGTCTTCTGAAAAGACCTGGTATTTAACGGATAGGCCCGACAACTGATACGGACGCCTTAATAACTCCGACCCATGTGTTTGGCAGAAAATTCCGTGTTTTTTTAAAGCTTTTCGCTAACTTGCTTATTTCCTTTAACCCCGTTGCAAATAACTGTCCTTAGTTCAAATAAATGGAACTTGGCGGGTTTCCCGCTATCCGACCCGGCCCACGGTTTGCCTGGGGCATTCAGCACTCTGATGGTGCGTGGGTGCAGGAAAAACCTTCGCTACACTGCGGCTCACTTCTTCCGTGAACCACAAGGCTACTTTCCTATGCAAAATCGCATGATGATCACCGGCGCCGGTTCTGGCCTGGGTCGCGAAATCGCTCTGCGCTGGGCCCGCGCGGGTTGGCAACTGGCCTTGTCGGACGTCAGCGAAGCGGGCCTGCAAGAAACCCTCAAGCTTGTACGCCAGGCCGGTGGTGACGGCTTCACCCAGCGTTGCGACGTGCGCGACTACAGCCAGCTCACCGCGTTCGCACAGGCCTGTGAGGAAAAGCTCGGTGGCATCGACGTGATCGTCAACAACGCCGGTGTCGCATCGGGCGGGTTCTTCAGCGAACTGTCCCTGGAAGACTGGGACTGGCAGATCGCGATCAACCTGATGGGCGTGGTCAAGGGCTGCAAAGCCTTCCTGCCGCTGCTGGAAAAGAGCAAGGGCCGCATCATCAACATCGCGTCCATGGCCGCCCTGATGCAGGGCCCGGCCATGAGCAACTACAACGTGGCCAAGGCCGGCGTGGTGGCACTTTCGGAAAGCCTGCTGGTGGAACTCAAGCAACAGGAAGTCGGCGTGCATGTGGTGTGCCCATCCTTCTTCCAGACGAACCTGCTGGACTCGTTCCGCGGGCCGACGCCGGCGATGAAAGCCCAGGTGGGCAAGCTGCTGGAAAGCTCGCCGATCACCGCCGCAGAAATCGCCGACTACATCTACCAGCAAGTGGCGCAAGGGCAATTCATGATCCTGCCCCACGAGCAGGGGCGCATGGCCTGGGCACTGAAACAGAAGAACCCGCAACTGCTGTATGACGAGATGACCGTGATGGCGGACAAGATGCGGGCGAAAGCTCAGTCGCAGGCGGTAAAAGGTTGAATTTCAGGTGAGCACCTGATGTGGCGAGGGCTTGTTGTGGCGAGGGAGCTTGCTCCCGCTGGGGTGCGAAGCAGCCCCAAAACCAGCCGCCCAAGTCTTCCTGAAAGAATGCATTGACCTTATTGGGGGCTGCTTCTCAACCCAGCGGGAGCAAGCTCCCTCGCCACAGCAAGCTCCTCGCCACAACAAGCTCTCTAGCCACAGAGAGTGCCTGCAAATTTGAACATATCGTTTGGTTCTTGGGTGTAATTCGAGATTATTCACTGCCTGTCTGTAGGGTAATTTACCCTGATGTGTAAGGCATGCCTGTTTAACCTGAAGGCCATTGATGGTGCCAGGCAGGGAGCGCATGGTCGGGGTTCGGTAACTTAAAAAGGACGAACCCCATGCTGGTATTAAGCCGCGCGGTAGGTGAAATAATTTCGGTGGGTGACCAGATCACCTTGCGCATTCTGGAAGTGAACGGCACCCAAGTGAAGCTGGGTGTGGAAGCGCCGGTGGGGGTCAATGTGCACCGGGCGGAGGTCTATCAGAAGATCCTCAGTCGCCACGGGCAGCAGGCCAACACCCATCCAGTGCCTGTGCCCAATCCTTGAGTCTCAGTCGAACAGGTGCTTGGGCACATCGTGCTTGAGCATCAACTGGCACTGCTCGCTCTCGGGGTCGAAAACAATCAGCGCCTGGCCCTTGGTCAGCGCCTGGCGTACCCGCAGCACCCGGGTTTCCAAAGGTGTGTCGTCACCATTGTCAGTGCCGTCGCGGGTCACGAAGTCTTCGATGAGGCGTGTCAGGGTGTCGACTTCAAGTGCATCGTAGGGAATCAGCATACAAGCCTCGGCTAGGGAATCCCGGCGATGCTACTGCGCCGGGATCCGAGTTGCCAGTCTCAGGTTTTTTGGCCCACCAGGCTGTCCACCGACGGCACGCGGGTATCACTCTCCATTTGTGTGTCGTGTTCGATCTGGTGACTGAACCGGTCGAGGGAGCCTTTGGCCGGTTGTGCATCGCTGGCGAACACTGGCGGGCTGAGGATGTACGCGCCCAGCAGGCGACTCAGGGCGGCGAGGCTGTCGATGTGCGTGCGCTCATAACCATGGGTGGCATCGCAACCGAATGCCAGCAGCGCGGTGCGAATGTCGTGGCCGGCGGTCACCGCCGAATGCGCGTCGCTGAAGTAGTAGCGAAACAGGTCGCGACGCACTGGTAGCTCATTTTCCGCCGCCAGGCGCAGCAGGTGGCGGGACAGGTGATAGTCATACGGCCCGCCGGAATCCTGCATCGCCACACTCACCGCGTGCTCGCTGGAGTGCTGCTCGTGGGCCACCGGCGCAATGTCGATGCCGACGAACTCACTCACATCCCACGGCAATGCCGCCGCCGCACCACTGCCGGTTTCTTCGGTGATGGTGAACAGCGGATGGCAGTCGATCAGCAGCGGCTGGCCGCTGTCGACAATCGCCTTGAGCGCCGCCAGCAGCGCGGCAACCCCGGCTTTATCGTCCAGGTGGCGGGCGCTGATATGCCCGCTCTCGGTGAATTCCGGCAGCGGGTCGAAGGCGACGAAATCGCCGACGCTGATACCCAGGGAGTCACAGTCGGCGCGGGTGGCGCAGTAGGCATCCAGGCGCAGTTCGATGTGGTCCCAACTGATGGGCATTTCATCCACGGCCGTATTGAACGCGTGACCGGAGGCCATCAACGGCAGCACGCTGCCACGGATCACGCCGTTATCGGTGAACAGGCTGACGCGGCTGCCTTCGGCAAAACGGCTGGACCAGCAGCCGACCGGCGCGAGGGTCAGGCGGCCATTGTCCTTGATCGCCCGCACGGCGGCGCCGATGGTGTCCAGGTGCGCGGAAACGGCGCGGTCGGGGCTGTTTTTCTGGCCCTTGAGGGTGGCGCGGATGGTGCCGCGCCGGGTCATTTCAAAGGGAATGCCCAGCTCTTCGAGGCGCTCGGCAACATAGCGCACGATGGTGTCGGTAAACCCGGTGGGGCTGGGAATAGCGAGCATTTCCAGCAGCACTTTTTGCAGGTAAGCGAGATCCGGTTCGGGGATGGTTCGGGTCATGGAAACTCCTGATGAGTTGAGGGCATCGATGGTTTCGATGAAAGGGGCGCCTCAGAGATTGTGTTGGCTGTACCGGCGTCTTCGCGAGCAAGCCCGCTCCCACATTTGGAATGCATTCCCCTGTGGGAGCGGGCTTGCTCGCGAAAGCGCC
>NZ_JBSVWQ010000299.1:0-5999 GCF_054071215.1 Pseudomonas sp. SDO5522_S412
GTGTCAGTCGCAGATGTGTTGACTGATCCACCGCATTCGCGAGCAAGCCCGCTCCCACATGGGTTTTGTGTTGTTAGAGGGTTTTGTATTGCAGGCTGAAACTGAGTTCTGCCGACTGGCCTTGTTCCAACAGCTTCAATCCCGGCCTACCCGGCAGGTGATGGGCATTCACCGGATGACTCACCGGCTCGAAGCAGAAAAAATCCAGCCCCGGCGGGCAATACAGCAGGTAATAGTCGCTGCCGGTGGCCTGGCATTCCAGGGTGTAACCCAGGTCTGGCTGCTGGATGACGCAGCGCCCGTCCCACTGGCAAAAACCGTTGTCCACCAGTGTCTCGGGCAACGATTCTGGGTGTTGAAAATCCCACTCGGCGGGCACGGCAGCCAGCCCTGTCGGCAATTTCGCCGCATCACTCATCCATACCTGCGAAGCCTTTGCCTGCAATTGCGTGCCCGGCCTGCGGGGTAGATACGGATGCAATCCCAGCCCATGCCACGTCGCCGTTTCCGCCAGGTGCGTGACGCGCAAGGTGATGCTCAACTTGCCGCCCTTCAACTGAACCCGCTGCTCGGCGCGATACGCAAAGGGTGTGCTGCTGTCCAGTTGCAACACCACTTCGTCTGACGTCTGGCTGACCACCTGCCACACCTGTTGCCAGGCACTGCCATGAATTGGCAGCGGGTCCAGCGGGCTGTTGGGCTCAAGTCCCAACCACCCTGATGGGTTATCAAAGCCACCTTCGGCAACCCGGTTCGACCAGGGCGCCAGCGGGAAGCACGCAAGCTTCCCCGGCAAGCCGCTGGCCAGCGCCTGTCGATCGGTGTGGCGTAGCAACGGCTGGCCGCTGCTGCGTACTGTCCAGTTGACGATACTCCCGCCCAACGCTGGCGCCAGCGTCAGGTGGGTCAGGTTGTCTTCGAGTTCAAGCATCATGAGTGTCAGCAGACCTATTGAATGATGAATGCTTGTGTGGCGAGGGAGCTTGCTCCCGATGGGCTGCGGAGCGGCCCCAAAAAAAGCGGGAGCGCTTCGCACTCCAGCGGGAGCAAGCTCCCTCGCCACAGAAAGCTCCCTTGCCACAGCAGCTCCCTCTCCACAATAGCTCCCTCGCTACACGCAGTGTGGGGCTTATAGCACCAACCCCGGCAACCACAACGACAACGCCGGAATGTAGGTCACGGCCATCAGCACCAAAAACAGCACGCCATAAAACGGCAGCAACGCCTTCACGGTCTTCTCGATGCTGACTTTGCCCACCGCCGCCCCCACAAACAACACCGCACCCACCGGCGGGGTGATCAGGCCGATCCCCAGGTTCACCAGCATGATCATGCCGAAGTGCACCGGGTCGACGCCAATCCCCAGGATCACCGGCAGCAAAATCGGCGTGAGGATCAAAATCAGCGGCGCCATGTCCATCACCGTGCCCAGCAACAGCAGCATGGCGTTGATGCACATCAGGATCACGTAGCGGTTGTCCGACAGGGTCAGGAACATCGTGGTGATCTTCGCCGGGATCTGCATCAGGGTCATGATGTAGCCGAAGCTGGCGGCGAACGCGATCAGGATCATCACGATGGAGATCGTGCGCACCGTGCGGTGCATCAGCTTGGGCAGCTCGCTCCATTTGTAGTCGCGGTAGATGAACATGGTCACGAAGAACGCCCACAACACCGCAATCGCCGCCGACTCGGTGGCGGTGAAGATGCCCGACAGAATCCCGCCAAGAATGATCACCATGGCCATCAGGCCCCACAATGCGTCGGCGCAGATTTTCAGTGCCTGTTTCAGGGGGATCACTTCGCCTTTGGGGTAGTTGCGCTTTTTCGCGAAGATCAGGCATAGCACCATCAGGCAGGCGCTCATCAGCAGGCCCGGGACCACGCCGGCCATGAACAGCGAGGCGATGGACACGGTGCCGCCCGCCGCCAGGGAGTAGAGCACCGAGTTGTGGCTCGGAGGCGTCAGCAAGGCTTGTACCGAGCCGCTCACGGTGACGGCGGTGGCGAATTCACGGGGATAGCCCTGGCGTTCCATTTCCGGAATCAGCACCGAACCGACAGACGCCGTATCGGCCACCGACGAGCCGGAGATCGCGCCAAAAAACGTCGAGGCCATGATGTTCACCAGGGACAGGCCGCCGCGCACAAAGCCCACCAGCACCCCGGCAAACGCCACCAGCCGGCGCGACATGCCGCCCTCGGCCATGATCGCCCCGGCCAGCACGAAGAACGGAATCGCCATCAGCGAAAACTTGTTCACCCCGCCGGCCACCTGAATCATCAGGGCCTGGAACGGAATGTCGATCCACCACGCGCCGATCAGCGCAGAAAGCCCCAGGGCGTAGGCCACCGGCATGCCAATCAGGATCAGGGCGATAAAGCTGCCCAACAGAATCAATGCGTCCATTCAGGCAGCCCCTTCACTTTCTTCAACCAGGTCGAAGCGCACGACCCGACGGTTGCTCTGGTCACCCAGCAGGAGTTTTTCCAGCACAAAAACCAGGGTCAGCAAGCCACCGATCGGGATCGGCATATAGGTGATGCCCACCCGCAAGGTCGGCATGGCGCTCATGAACTGGTTCCAGGTCGACAGGCACAATTTGCTGCCCCAGATCGTCATGAACAGGCAGATGGTTGCCATCAGCAATTGTGAGACGATACCGACGATTCGGCGTTGGCCGGGCGGCAGGCGGTCGGTGACCATGGCCACCGACATGTGCGCCCCGGCGCGGTAGCTGGCGGCGGCGCCGACAAAGGTGAATACCAGCATCAGCAGGATGGCGGTGGGTTCCGGCCAACTGGAGCCGGTGCCGAGTACGTAGCGGGCGAAGATGCCCCAGGGAATGATCAGCGCGACGCCGAGAACGGCGAGGCCGGCGATCCAGATGCAGCTCATGTAAATGCGGTCGTTGATGCGCAGCAGTAAATTCTTCATGGCGTTCACCGTAACCGGGCGCGTCGGTACCGACCGCGCCGGGCCTTATCTATGAGAGGAAAAAGGGTTACTCGACGGCTTCGATGCGCTTGATCAGGTCGGCGTAGGGCGCGCCGTACTTGTCGCGAATCGAAGCGGTGGCCTCATAGAACGGTTTTTTGTCGATGTCGATGAACTCGACGCCAGCAGCCTTGAGCTTGGCTTCACTGCTGGCAGACTTGGCGTCCCACAGCTCGCGCTCCTGGATCTGCGCGGCCTTGGCGGTGTTCTTCACCAGCACCTGTTGCTCGGGGGTGAGCTTGTTCCAGGTGATTTTCGACATCACGATGGGCTCGGGCAGAATCAGGTGGCCGGTCAGGCTGTAGAACTTGGCGTTCTGGTAGTGGTTGTGTTCCAGCAGGGTGGGCGGGTTGTTTTCCGCGCCGTCAATCACGCCGGTCTGCAGGGCGCTGAAGATCTCGCCGGTGTCCATGGCAATGCCGTTGCCGCCCATGGCGTTGATGGTTTCGATGAAGATCGGGTTGCCCTGCACGCGGATCTTCATGCCCTTGAGGTCTTCGATCTTGCGCACCGGTTTCTTGGTGTAGAGGTTGCGCGTGCCGCCGTCCATCCAGGCCAGCGCCACCAGGTTGAATTCGGAGTCGGTGATCTTGGCGAGGATTTCATCGCCGATCTCGCCGTCGATGACCTTGCGCATATGCACCTGGTCGCGGAACACGAACGGCATGTTGAACACGTTCACGTCCGGCACCACCGGGCCGACGATGCCGAGGCTGACCCGGGCCATCTGGATCGCGCCGACCTGGGCCTGTTCCACCACTTCCTTTTCCGAGCCCAGCACGCCGCCGGGGAACATCTTGAAGGTCAGGCCGCCGTTGCTTTCGGCCACCAGGGTTTTACCCAGCTGTTCTTCGGCGACGACAGTGGGGTAGCCGGCGGGGTGGATGTCGGCGAATTTGATTTCCAGCGCGTGGGCGGCACCGGCGAAGACGAAGGTGAAGGGGAGTGCGGCGAGGAGCAAAGTGCGTTTGAAGTCCATGGGGTGTCTCTCCAGTCTTGTTATTGTTTTATTCAAGGCACAGCGATGCAGCTAGAGGATGAAGGTGGGCTCCGGCAATCCGGTGACCCCGGGGTTGAGGGCAAACACGCCGCCGGCCAGCGACTGGGCACTGTGGTCGTCGCGGATCGAGGTGACGAACAGGGTGTCCAGGCGGCTGCCACCGAAGGCGCACATGGTGGGTTTTTTCACCGGCACGGCCAGTGAGCGGTCGAGACGGCCGTCGGGGGTAAAGCGGTGGACCAGCCCGGCATCGTTGGCGCAGATCCAGTAGCAACCTTCGGCATCCACGGCGGCTCCGTCGGGGCGGCCGAGGAACTGGTGCATATCCACAAACAGCCGCCGATTGGACGGCGTGCCGCTGTCGATGTCGTAGTCGAAGGCCCAGACCTGCTGGACCAACGGGTGCGAATCCGAGAGGTACATCGTGCGCCCGTCCGGGCTGAAGGCCAGGCCGTTGGGGGTGATGAAACCGTTGAGTGCGGTGTGAACCGCCCGGCCTGTTTCGTAGCGGTACAGTGCACCGTCGGCCGCATTCTCGGCCATGTTCAGCACCATGCTGCCGGCCCAGAACCGGCCCTGGCGATCACAGCGGCCATCGTTCAGGCGCATGTCCGGGCGGGCGTGCTCGACGCTGGCCAGGGGCGCAGTGTCGAGCCTGCCATCGTTGTGGGGCGTCAGCCGGAAAAACCCGGTTTGCATGCCCGCGACCCAATCGCCCGCTGAGGTGCGGGCGATGCAGGCAAGCATCTGCGGAGCTTTCCAGGCCTGCGCCTGGCCGCTGGTGGCGTTCCAGCGTTGCAGTTCGCCTGTGGGAATATCCACCCAGTACAGGGCGTTTTCCCCGGGTACCCACACCGGGCATTCACCCACGGCGTTGCGGGCGTCGACAATCAGTTCTGCTTGCATGGCCACTCATTCCCTTGGGTTGGTCTGTGGTCAGTCACCGAACGGGCCGGCGGCGCAAAACGCGCCCCCCTGGTACACCCGCGCCGGGTCGTCGGCAGCGGGCATCGGCTGGGCTTCCACCTGTTTGCGGAATACTTCGGAAGAGTCCCGCGGGGTGAAGCCCAGGTGCGCGGCGAAGCGGTTGTCCCACCACACATCGAGGTTATCCGACATGCCGTAGACCACGGTATGCCCGACATTCGGTGTGTACAGCGAGCGTTCGAGCAGTTGGGTGAGGTCGTCGAAGCTCAGCCAGGTGTGCATCATCCGGCGGTTCTGGGGTTCCGGGAACGAGGAGCCGATGCGGATGCTCACGGTCTCGATGCCGTAGCGATCGAAGTAGAAACTGGCCATGTCCTCGCCGTAGGATTTGGACAGCCCGTAGTAACTGTCGGGGCGGCGCGGGGAGTGGGCGTCGAGGGCTTCGTCCTGCTTGTAGAAGCCGATCACGTGGTTGGAGCTGGCGAAGATGACGCGCTTGACCCCATGGCGACGCGCCGCTTCATAGATGTGGAAGATCCCGCAGATGTTCGCGCCCAGCACTTCCTCGAACGAGCGTTCCACCGATACGCCGCCGAAATGCAGGATCGCATCGACGCCTTCCACCAGTTGGTGCACGGCTTGTTTGTCGGAAAGATCGCAAGGCAATACTTCTTCGCTGTCGTCAGCGGCCGGGGCCATGTCGGCGATATCCGACAGGCGCAGTACCTTGGCGTAAGGACGCAGGCGTTCGCGCAAGACTTTGCCCAGGCCACCGGCGGCACCGGTGAGCAGCAAGCGGTTGAACGGGGTAGGGGCGGTTGTGGTGGTCATGGTGATCCCGTTATTGTTGTAGGTTGTCGTATGACTGATCCGAAGTATCCTTAGGGTTTCCTACACTTGTCAACGCACTATTGGTCGAAGTTGATAGAGGCTCATCGCTGTCCTGTGGCGAGGGAGCTTGCTGTGGCAAGAGGGCTTACTGTGGCGAGGGAGATTGCTGTGGCGAGGGAGCTTGCTCCCGCTGGGCTGCGCAGCGGCCCCAAAATCTTGGGAGCGCTTCGCACTCCAGCGGGA
>NZ_JBSVWQ010000300.1:0-5972 GCF_054071215.1 Pseudomonas sp. SDO5522_S412
GGGCGTTTGCCAAAAGTGACCCGCTGTAAGAGCGGAACCATAGGTGGCCGTTACCTAAATAACGGATATGTACACATACCCAGAAACAATTCCCCCCGCACTCCGCCGCTACCAAAACTGTTCCCATGACGCGCACGTAACCCCCGCCTGTGACCTTTCTCTACGGCAAGGTGCCATCACCGCAAATGCAGTTACCCGCCTACACACTTAAACTCGGAAAAATCACGCACCTTTTTCGCGCATGCATTTCCTACACTGCCCTTTCCTGGATCAGAATCCACGGCGAAACCACCACCGCCCACAAACTCGGGTCCCGCTCAACCAGGTCCAATGCCCGCGTCGCAGACACCTCGCCAAGACTCCCCGCAGCCAGCCAGGCAGCGACTTTCTCACGGTTGTCCTCAGCCATGCCCTCGGCGGCCTCGATCAAATCCAGCCCGGCGTCGACCCACAATAGGGCACCCTTGGCAAAGAACGGCTCAAGCTCCTTCCAGGAAATTTCGGCAGTTTCACCAAGCAGCTTGGCATAGAGGGTGCTAGGTTCTTGCGTCATGGGAGTTCACCTGAAGAAAAAATCGGCGCAATCATACCGTCGAGCCCCAGGCAGAAAAACCCAGTTGCAAATGAGGCACCGAACGAAAGTGTCAGGAAAGCCAAGGATTGCCCGAAACTCTGGCATCACCCCGCCGCAATTCTGTCTTTTTCTTTCATTTAAGCGACATACCCGGGTTTTGCCCCCAGCAGCCAGCTTTTCAAGCGATCAACCGGCGCTCT
This sequence comes from Pseudomonas sp. SDO5522_S412, assembly GCF_054071215.1. Lineage (NCBI taxonomy): Bacteria > Pseudomonadati > Pseudomonadota > Gammaproteobacteria > Pseudomonadales > Pseudomonadaceae > Pseudomonas > Pseudomonas sp. SDO5522_S412. The sequence goes on from NZ_JBSVWQ010000300.1 coordinate 775, forward strand.
ACACTGTACCGGTACAGTTGCCAGGCCGCTGCCGGGGGATATCCGAGATATCTGATCCGGTTCTGCAGCTCACAAGGCCGCTAGAACTATAAAAAATACAACAGTAAGAGTGGAGCACTATGAATAAGGCTACTAAGCAGATTTCCAAACTGTTTGCCGCTATGGTCCTGGCCGGGGTTGCCAGCCATTCGTTCGCAGCTGACACCATCAAGATCGGTATTGCCGGCCCTAAAACCGGCCCTGTGACCCAGTACGGCGACATGCAGTTCATGGGTGCCAAGCAGGCCATCGCCGACATCAACGCCAAGGGCGGCGTAGATGGCAAAATGCTCGAAGCCAAGGAATACGACGACGCTTGCGATCCAAAACAAGCCGTGGCCGTAGCCAACAAAGTGGTCAACGACGGCGTCAAGTTCGTGGTCGGTCACCTTTGCTCCAGCTCCACTCAGCCAGCATCCGACATCTACGAAGACGAAGGCGTGATCATGATCACCCCGGCTGCCACCAGCCCGGAAATCACGTCCCGTGGCTACAAGCTGGTCTTCCGCACCATCGGCCTGGACAGCGCCCAGGGCCCTGCCGCCGGTAACTACATCGCCGACCACGTGAAGCCGAAAGTCGTAGCCGTTATCCACGACAAACAGCAATACGGTGAAGGCATCGCCACCGCCGTTAAACAAACCCTCGAGAAGAAAGGCGTGAAAGTTGCCCTCTTCGAAGGCATCAACGCTGGCGACAAAGACTTCGGTTCGCTGATCCAGAAGCTCAAGCAAGCCAACGTCGACTTCGTCTACTACGGCGGCTACCACCCTGAGCTGGGCCTGATCCTGCGCCAAGCCAAGGAAAAAGGCGTGAACGCCAAGTTCATGGGCCCTGAAGGCGTCGGCAACGACTCCATCTCGCAAATCGCCCAGAACGCTTCCGAAGGCCTGCTGGTTACCCTGCCGAAATCCTTCGACACCGATCCTGCCAACAAGGCAATCGTTGAAGAGTTCACCAAGAACAAGCAGGACCCAACCGGTCCGTTCGTGTTCCCGGCCTACTCGGCTGTTGAAGTGATCGCCGGCGGTATCGCTGCCGCGAAGAGCGAAGACACCGCCAAGGTGGCAGCGGCCATCCACGCCGGTACCTTCAAGACCCCGACCGGCGACCTGAGCTTCGACGCCAAGGGCGACCTGAAGGACTTCAAGTTCGTGGTCTACGAATGGCACTTCGGCAAACCAAAAACCGAAGTTTCCCCTCAGTAAGCCAGGCGTTACTGGTCAACAAGCCCACTGTGCAAGCAGTGGGCTTTGTTTTACGAGGTTTATGGGCCTGTCACCCGCGATCCGGGCGCTGGCTCACCTGAAAATCTTAAAACCGTCACCAGCGGTTCGCTGGCAAACGCTTTGTGCAACCTGATCACAGAACAGGGCACCGAGCCGGAAATTGACTCCACCAGTGAAATGCGTATCGGGTTTTTAGGAGCGCTGTAATGCCTGAGATCTATCATTTTTTCCAAACGCTGGTTAACGGCATGACCGTTGGCAGCACCTATGCCTTGATAGCCATTGGCTACACAATGGTTTACGGCATCATTGGAATGATTAACTTCGCCCATGGCGAGGTGTACATGATTGGTTCCTACGTGGCCTTCATCGCCCTTGCCGGGCTGGCCATGCTGGGTATCCATTCCCTGCCGCTGTTGATGACCGCTGCATTCCTGGCGTCCATCGTCGTAACCAGTGCCTATGGCTACAGTATCGAACGCGTTGCGTACCGCCCCTTGCGTGGCAGCAACCGCTTGATCCCGCTGATCTCTGCGATCGGCATGTCGATTTTCCTGCAGAACACCGTATTGCTGTCCCAGGATTCCAAGGACAAATCCATTCCCAACCTGATCCCGGGGAGCTTCTCCTTCGGCCCAGGTGGCGCACAAGAAGTGCTGATTTCCTACATGCAGGTCCTGGTCTTCGTCGTCACTCTGGTGGCAATGCTCGGCCTGACCCTGTTCATCTCTCGCTCCCGTCTGGGGCGCGCCTGCCGGGCCTGCGCCGAAGACATCAAGATGGCCAACCTGTTGGGCATCAACACCAACAACATCATCGCCCTGACCTTCGTCATCGGTGCCGCACTGGCGGCCATCGCCGCTGTATTGCTGAGCATGCAGTACGGCGTGATCAACCCCAACGCCGGTTTCCTGGTGGGCCTCAAGGCCTTCACCGCAGCGGTATTGGGCGGCATCGGCAGCATTCCGGGTGCGATGCTCGGCGGGCTGGTGCTGGGGGTGGCTGAAGCCTTTGGCGCCGACGTATTCGGTGACCAGTACAAGGACGTGGTGGCATTCGGTCTATTGGTTCTGGTGCTGTTGTTCCGGCCGACCGGCATTCTGGGCCGTCCGGAGGTTGAGAAAGTATGAGCAGATATCTTAAATCGGCGTTTTTCAGCGCCTTGCTGGTCTGGGCCGTGGCCTTCCCGGTACTCGGGCTCAAGTTGAGCATTGTCGGGATCAACCTCGAAGTGCATGGCACCGGTCCCGTGACGTTGACCATCATTGCCCTGTGCTCGGTGCTGATGTTCCTGCGCGTGCTGTTCACTCAGCAGGTCGGGGCACTCCTCAAGTCCAACCGTGGCCCGTTGGTATCGCCCAAGGTCAGCCAGTTCCTGACCCTGCCGCGCACCCAGCGCTACATCATCATCGGCCTGATCGTGGCCGCGTTGATCTGGCCTTTCTTCGGCTCCCGTGGTGCGGTGGATATCGCGACGCTGATCCTGATCTACGTGTTGCTGGGCCTGGGCCTGAACATCGTGGTGGGTCTCGCCGGCCTGCTCGACCTGGGCTATGTGGGCTTCTACGCGGTGGGTGCCTACACCTACGCGCTGCTCTCGCATTACCTGGGCTGGGGCTTCTGGATCTGCCTGCCACTGGCCGGCATGGCGGCGGCCACATTTGGCTTCCTGCTGGGCTTCCCGGTACTGCGCTTGCGCGGTGACTACCTAGCGATCGTGACCCTGGGCTTCGGTGAAATCATCCGTCTGTTCCTGCGTAACCTCACCGATATCACCGGCGGCCCCAACGGCATCAGCAGCATTCCCAAGCCGACGTTCTTCGGGCTGACGTTCGACCGCACCGCGGCCGAAGGCATGCAGACGTTCCACGAGTACTTCGGGATCGACTACAACCCGGTGAGCAAAGTGGTGTTCCTGTACCTGGTGGCCCTGCTGCTGGCACTGGCGGCGCTGTTCGTGATCAACCGCCTGCTGCGCATGCCGATCGGCCGTGCGTGGGAAGCGCTGCGCGAAGATGAAATCGCCTGCCGTGCACTAGGCATGAACCCGACCGTCATCAAGCTTTCGGCATTCACCCTCGGGGCAACCTTCGCCGGTTTTGCCGGCAGCTTCTTCGCCGCTCGCCAAGGTTTGGTGACGCCGGAGTCGTTCACCTTCATCGAGTCGGCAATCATCCTCGCCATCGTGGTACTGGGCGGCATGGGCTCGCAGCTCGGCGTGATCCTCGCGGCGATCGTGATGATCCTGCTGCCGGAAATGATGCGTGAATTCAGCGAATACCGCATGTTGATGTTCGGCGCCATGATGGTGCTGATGATGATCTGGCGACCTCAAGGCCTGCTGCCCATGCAACGTCCCCACATGGAGCTGCGCAAATGAGCCGCGAGATCCTGAAAGTCGAAAACTTGAGCATGCGCTTCGGCGGTTTGCTGGCGGTCAACGGCGTGGCCCTGACCGTGCAAGAGAAACAAGTCGTGGCCCTGATCGGCCCCAACGGCGCCGGCAAGACCACGGTGTTCAACTGCCTGACCGGCTTCTACAAGCCGGCTGGCGGCACCATCCTGCTGGACGGCCAGCCGATCCAGGGCCTGGCCGGCCACGAGATCGCCCGCAAGGGCGTGGTGCGGACCTTCCAGAACGTGCGGTTGTTCAAGGACATGACGGCGGTCGAGAACCTGTTGATCGCCCAGCATCGCCACCTGAACACCAACTTCTTTGCCGGCCTGTTCAAGACGCCGTCGTTCCGCAAGAGCGAGCGCGAGGCCATGGAATATGCCGCGTACTGGCTGGACAAGGTCAACCTCACCGAGTTTGCCAACCGTCCTGCCGGCACCCTGGCCTACGGTCAGCAACGGCGCCTGGAAATCGCCCGCTGCATGATGACCCGCCCGCGGATCCTCATGCTCGACGAACCGGCCGCCGGCTTGAACCCGAAGGAAACAGAAGACCTCAAGGCGCTGATCAGTGTGCTGCGTGAAGAAAACAACGCCACCGTGCTGCTGATCGAACACGACATGAAACTGGTCATGAGCATTTCCGACCATATCGTCGTGATCAACCAGGGCACGCCACTGGCCGACGGTACGCCGGAGCAGATCCGCGACAACCCGGAAGTGATCAAAGCCTATTTGGGGGAAGCGTAAAATGCTGCAATTCGAAAACGTTTCCACTTTCTACGGCAAGATCCAGGCGCTGCACAGCGTCAACGTGGAAGTGCGCCAGGGCGAAATCGTTACCCTGATCGGCGCCAACGGTGCCGGTAAATCCACGCTGCTGATGACCCTGTGCGGTTCGCCCCAGGCTCACAGCGGCAGCATCCGCTACATGGGTGAGGAGCTGGTGGGCCAGGCCTCCTCCGAGATCATGCGCAAGAGCATTGCCGTGGTTCCGGAAGGCCGCCGGGTATTTGCCCGCCTGACCGTGGAAGAGAACCTCGCCATGGGCGGGTTCTTCACCGACAAGGGCGATTACCAGGAGCAGATGGACAAGGTGCTGCACCTGTTCCCGCGGCTCAAGGAACGCTTCAGCCAGCGCGGCGGCACCATGTCCGGCGGCGAACAGCAAATGCTCGCCATCGGCCGCGCGCTGATGAGCAAGCCCAAGCTGTTGTTGCTGGACGAACCGTCCCTGGGGTTGGCGCCGATCATCATCCAGCAGATCTTCGACATCATCGAACAGCTGCGCAAGGACGGTGTGACAGTGTTCCTGGTGGAGCAGAACGCCAACCAGGCGCTGAAGATTGCCGACCGCGCCTACGTGCTGGAAAACGGCCGCGTGGTGATGCAGGGCAGCGGCGAACAACTGCTGACCGATCCGAAAGTACGTGAGGCTTATTTGGGCGGTTGATGCCCATCTGGTCAAATGTATGAGCGGGCTTTTGTGGGAGCGGGCTTGCTCGCGAAGGCGGTGGATCAGCCAACTTGTTGGGT
>NZ_JBSVWQ010000301.1:0-5951 GCF_054071215.1 Pseudomonas sp. SDO5522_S412
TTCGACCGCGTTCCTTCAGGATGTACACGGTTAAAATGTGGGAGCGGGCTTGCTCGCGAAGGGGCCAGCTCAGGCAACCAAACTATCAGCCCTTGAACACTTCATCCAGCAAGTTATGCATCGACTGAAAGGCCCGCGCAGCGGTCTTCGCGTCATACATCATCTTGCCCGGCACATTCGCGTGCGGGTCGGTAAACGAGTGCACCGCACCGCCGTAGCTCAGCAATTGCCAATCCACACCGGCGGCGTTCATTTCGTCTTCAAACGCCGGCAGTTGCTCCTTCGGCACCAACGGGTCGGAAGCACCGTGCAACACCAGCACGGAACCCTTGATGTTTTTTGCATCGGCCGGGTTCGGCGTGTCGAGGCTGCCGTGGAACGAAACGGCAGCTTTCAACGGTGCACCGGTACGTGCCAGCTCCAGGGAGCAGCAACCACCGAAGCAGAAACCAAAGGTCGCCAGCTTCGAGGTATCCACCGCCGCTTCAGTCTGGGTTTTCAGGTGATCAAGCGCGACCTGCATGCGCTTGTTCAACAGCGGCCGGTCATTCTTCAACGGCATCATCGCCGCACCCGCTTCATCGCCGTTCGAAGGGCGGACGGTTTGCCCGTACAGGTCGGCAAGCAGCACCACGTAGCCCTTGCTGGCCACGCTCTTGGCGATCTCTTCAGCGCCGGCACTGACACCCATCCAGTTCGGCGCCATCAACAACCCTGGCAGCGGGCCCTTATGACTGGCATCAAATGCCAGGCGGCTTTCATAAGACTGGCCATCAATCTGATAGACCACGGAACGCACGGTGATTTGGCTCATCATTTACTCCAGGTGAAAGGCTCCAGAACGAAAAAACCCGCCGAAGCGGGTTTTTCTACAACGGTGTTAAACCGACAGTTCAACCAACAGCTTGTTCAGTCGGCGCACGTAGGCGGCCGGGTCTTTCAGGCTGTCGCCGGCAGCCAGGGCTGCCTGGTCGAAGAGGATGTGCGACAGGTCGCCAAACCGCTCTTCGCTCTGCTCGCCGTCGAGTTTCTCGATCAGCGGGTGCGCCGGGTTGAATTCAAAGATCGGCTTGGAATCCGGAACCTTCTGACCGCTGGCTTCCAGGATCTGACGCATCTGCATGCCCAGGTCCTGCTCGCCGATGGCCAGGATCGCCGGGGAATCGGTCAGACGGTGGGAAACCCGCACTTCGCTGACGGCATCGCCCAAGGCGGTCTTGATTCGCTCAACCAGACCCTCTTTGGACTTGGCCACTTCTTCAGCGGCTTTCTTGTCTTCTTCGGAATCCAGGTTGCCCAGGTCCAGGTCGCCGCGGGCGACGTCAACAAAGCTCTTGCCGTCGAAGTCGCTGAGGTAGCTCATCAGCCACTCGTCGATGCGGTCGGTCAGCAGCAGCACTTCGATGCCTTTCTTGCGGAAGACTTCCAGGTGCGGGCTGTTCTTGACCTGAGCGTAGGTTTCACCGGTCAGGTAGTAGATCTTGTCCTGACCTTCCTTGGCGCGCGCCAGGTATTCAGCCAGGGAAACGTTCTGCTCGCCGTCGTCACCGTTGGTCGATGCGAAACGCAGCAGGCCGGCGATTTTTTCCTTGTTGGCGAAATCTTCTGCCGGGCCTTCTTTCATGACCTGGCCGAAGTTTTTCCAGAAGCCCTTGTATTGCTCAGGCTCGTTTTTCGCCAGCTTTTCCAGCATGTCGAGGACACGCTTGGTCAGCGCCGACTTCATCGAGTCGATGATCGGGTCTTTCTGCAGGATTTCCCGCGACACGTTCAGCGACAGGTCGTTGGAGTCAACCACACCCTTGATAAAGCGCAGGTACAACGGCAGGAACGATTCCGCCTGGTCCATCACGAATACGCGCTGCACATACAGCTTCAGGCCTTTCGGCGCTTCACGCTGGTACAGGTCGAACGGAGCACGGGCCGGTACGTAGAGCAGCGAGCTGTATTCCAGCTTGCCTTCGACCTTGTTGTGGCTCCAGCTCAGCGGGTTTTCGTAATCGTGGGCAATGTGCTTGTAGAACTCCTGGTATTCCTCGTCCTTGACTTCGGTACGAGGACGGGTCCACAGGGCGCTGGCGCGGTTGACCACTTCCCATTCCTGGGCTGGGGCTTCTTCGCCTTCGGCCGCCGCTTGTTCTTTCGGCAACTCGATCGGCAACGCGATATGGTCGGAGTACTTCTTGATGATATTGCGCAGACGCCAGCCATCGGCGAACTCGTCTTCACCGGACTTCAGGTGCAGGACGATGCGGGTACCACGATCAGCCTTGTCGACAGTGGCGATTTCAAATTCGCCCTCGCCCTTGGAAGACCAGTGCACGCCTTCGCTGGCGGCAAGGCCGGCACGGCGGCTGAATACTTCAACCTTGTCGGCAACGATGAAGGCCGAGTAGAAGCCCACGCCGAACTGGCCGATCAGGTGCGAATCTTTCTTCTGGTCGCCCGACAGGTTCTTCATGAAATCAGCGGTGCCGGATTTGGCGATGGTCCCCAGGTGGGTGATCGCATCGTCACGGCTCATGCCGATACCGTTGTCTTCGAGGGTGACGGTTTTCGCGTCCTTGTCGAAGCTCACACGGATTTTCAGTTCCGCGCCACCTTCCAGCAACTCAGGCTTGGACAGGGCTTCGAAACGTAATTTGTCGACAGCGTCAGAGGCGTTCGAGATCAATTCGCGAAGGAAAATTTCCTTGTTGGAATACAGCGAATGGATCATGAGGTGCAGCAGTTGCTTCACCTCGGTCTGGAAGCCCAGGGTTTCCTTTTGAGTTTCCACACTCATGGTCATCAAACTCCAATTGGATGGCAGTGGCCGCGCCCTTGAGGGTTGGCGGCGGGTTGTCATCAAAGTTGGGGGCTAAGACCAGGATTTCAAGGGCGAGCAGGTTCCTCAATCTTGAAATGCGCACGGGCGGTGGCAATCGGTTCGGCCTGGGTACTTTGCCACGCGGTAATCGCCACGTTGGCCACCCGCCGGCCCTGGCGCCACACCTGGCATTTGGCGTAGGTGTCACGAAACTGGCCGGCGCGCAGGTAATCCAGGGAGAAATCGATGATCTTGGGAACACCAGGCGCACCGGTGAAAACCAGCAAATGCAAGGCTGCGGACAGCTCCATAAAGCCTGCGATCACCCCACCATGGATCGCCGGCAATATCGGGTTACCAATGTTGTCCTTGTTGGCCGGCATGCGAAACAGCAATTCATCCCCCAGCCGCGTGCATTCGATGCCAATCAGCTTGGCGTAGGGAATCAGGTTGAGCAGCGCTTCATAGTTGCCGCGCTCGTGGGCTTGCTGCAGACGGGTCTTGAATTGATGGGTCATGCCTGTTCTCCCTTGATTGCATTGCCCAGGCCCTGGCTGCCCTTGAGGCGCTTGCCCATGCGCATGAACGTGCCCACCACGTGGGCAATCGGTTGCTGCGGATCGTCCTGGTAGGCGAAGCCGCGGGTGAAGATCACGTCGGTGGTCACCCGGTAGCACTGGGCAAAGCCGAATACCGGTTTATAGGGCTCGGCCGGGTGCATGTAGTCGATGCGCAGGTCCAGGGTCGGGCAAACCTCGAACTCCGGTAGTACGCACAAGGTAGCCATGCCACAGGCGGTGTCCATCAAGGATGTGATGGCGCCGCCGTGGATCACGCCGGTCTGCGGGTCACCGACGATATGCGGAGCATAGGGCAGCACCAGCGTCATGCCGTCCTCACTGGCGGCGTGCACCTGGATGCCCAGCACCTGGCAGTGGCGCAAGGCTGAAACAAAGCGCGTGGCACGGGATAAAAGAGGATTTTCGGTCATTCGTTAAAGACTCTTATTAGTGTGGAGCCGGCGGAGTAGACAACCTTGCTGAAAGTTCCCTAGGGAAAAACCTTATATATCTGTGAGATTTAAGGAACTAAGCGTTGGGCATAGGCTCGAAAGGCCAGTAGATATCTTCAATAAGGAGAAACACCCCATGCGCAAGACTTTAGCTATTTCCATGATGCTGGCTGCTGCCCTCGGCCTCGCTGCCTGCGACAAAAAATCCGAAGACAAAGCCCAAGACGCCGCAGCCCACTCTGAGCAAGCTCAAAAAGACATGGCGAAAGCACAGGATAAAGTGAACGACGCTGCGAAAGAAAACGCCGATGCTGCCAAAGCTCAGGCTGAATCGAACGAAGCTGCAGCGAAAGAAGCAACACCTGCAACCGGTTCTTGAGTCTGACGACTTGAACACTGTGACTTGAAAAGTCATGTTGCAAAAGAAAGCCCGCTTAATAGCGGGCTTTACTTTGTCCGGTGCTTTTAACCCGGCCGGGCAGCTCGAAACTTCGAACTAAACCTCGGCACAAGTTAGTGGCTAAACGTTTAAGCCATCGCTTCACTGCGTTTGCCCAGCAGGCGGTCAATCACCACCGCAACCACCAGCGTCATCACCGAAGGCACCAGCCACGCCAGGCCCTGCTCGCTCAGCGGCAGGTGAGCCAGTTGCGATGGCATCCAGTCAGCCAGGCCCGCGCCCTTCAGCGCGTCAATGCAACCGAAGATGAACGACACCAGCATCACCGGGCCAACGATCCGGCCCTGCTCCTGCCAGAAGTCCTTACAGAAGCTCAGGGCCACCAGCACGATGCACGGCGGGTAGATGGCTGTCAGCACCGGGATCGAGAACGCGATCAGCTTGGTCAGGCCCAGGTTGGACACAAACAGCGAGAATACCGCCAGGATCACCACCAGGGTCTTATAGGACAGCGGCAGTACGCGGCTGAAGTACTCGGCGCAGGCGCAGGTCAGGCCCACCGCGGTTACCAGGCACGCCAGGGAAATCAGCACGGCGAGGAAGCCGCTGCCCAGGGAGCCGAAGGTGTGCTGGACGTAGGCGTGCAGCACGGCGGCGCCGTTGGCGGCACCGGCCGCCACTTCATGGCTGCCCGAACCGAGGCGGAACAGGCTGATGTACACCAGCGCCAGGCCCACACCGGCAATCAGCCCGGCGATGATCGCGTAGCGGGTGATCAGCTTCGGCGACTCGACGCCACGGGAGCGGATCGCGTTGACGATCACAATGCCGAATACCAGCGCGCCGAGGGTATCCATGGTCAGGTAACCATTGATAAAGCCCTGGGAGAACGGTGCCGCCACGTACTCAGGGGTGGCAACACCCACATCGCCGGCCGGCAAGGCAAAGGCAGCAATGCCCAAGACGGCCAGGGCGATGATCTTCAACGGTGCCAGGAAACGACCGACGGTATCCAGCAGGCGGCCCGGGTACAGGGAGATGAAGAACACCAACAGGAAGTACACCGAGCTGTAGAGGAACAGCGCCAGCGGGCTTTCACCGGTCAGCGGCGCCAGGCCCACTTCAAAGGAAACGGTGGCGGTTCGCGGGGTGGCGAACAACGGGCCGACAGCCAGGTAGGCCGCCGCTGCCAGCAAGCCACCGGCAATCTTGCCGATCGGACTGCTCAACGCGTCCATGCCACCACCGACCTTGGCCAGGGCGACAACGGTGATCACCGGCAAACCGACCGCGGTGATCAGGAAGCCCAGCGCTGCCATCCAGACATGAGACCCGGACTGCAAACCGACGATTGGCGGGAAGATGATGTTGCCGGCGCCCACGAACAGGGCAAAAGTCATAAAGCCCAACGCCAGGATGTCCTGGCTTTTCAACACTTTCATTTGAGGAAATACCACACTACTGAATCGGAATTTAGAGAGGGCTTCCCTATGGATGAGGGAAATACTGCCGGTCCGGATGGGGACCGACCGGTCTGGCGCGAGGCTTCCTTTTGGGAGGCACACGCATAAAGAGGCGGCTAGCCTAACGAATTTGCGGGTCAAACGCACTGTTGCGGGGCGAACTGTCCGATAAGCGACATTTTTATGTCGCGTTTTTATATTTAAATTTTGAAATGCGATGGAATGTGGGAGCGGGCTTGCTCGCGAAAGCGGTGTATCAGCCACTCA
>NZ_JBSVWQ010000302.1:0-5945 GCF_054071215.1 Pseudomonas sp. SDO5522_S412
GTTTTGCTTACTTTTGCGCTGTTCAAAAGTGAGCCGCTGTAAGAGCGGAACCAATCTCAGCCATCACCCAAAAAACGGATATACACGCAAACCACCTTCCCCGAGAAAGCACAAAGGGGACCCGAAGGTCCCCTTTAATTTGTCGTTGCGTGCTCTTTTTTTATTATTGAGGGGCGGTCTATTGTTGTTTTTGGCAACCGTGGCCCTTTACCGCTGTTTTTGGCGACCCCCATCCGGGGTCAAGAGCAAACGTATTTTTTTGAGCGCTGATCTGCTTCTTCGCACGCGATCCAACCAGTGGGTAGCTACCTTGAGGTAGTTTTTTGTTCTTCTCTATCCGGTTGCGGGTTTCGGCAAGCCGTACCCTGCGAAGCACATCTTCTCCAAAAAAATCTGTTAGCTGCGTCTCTGCCGTGTTGTTTTTGTTATGTCAGAGTCGTTACGTCTTATTTTTATTAGGTTTGGTGCTTTTTATTCTTGTTATGCAATAGAGATAGCAGAAGCCGTGCCAACTTTATAAAGTCCTTTAAAATCAATGGCTTGATTTTTAGGCGAGAAATTTCCTTCAGGAAATGCGACAAAATATGTTCCCGTGTTACCCGATGTGTAGCCGCGAGGTAACACATCGTCACAAGCGCACTACTCAACCGGCGCTGCGAGCCTTCGCCACGCGCGAACCGGTGGGGCGGCCGAGTACCGTACAAATCTGCTGACCCGCCAGAATCAGCTTGTCCATGTCGATACCCGTCTCGATGCCCAAGCCATTGAGCAGGTACAACACATCTTCAGTGGCAACGTTACCGCTGGCCCCCTTGGCATAGGGGCACCCGCCGAGGCCCGCAATAGAGCTGTCGAACACCTGGATACCTTCCTCAAGGCTGGCGTAGATATTGGCGATGGCCTGGCCATAGGTGTCATGGAAGTGCCCGGCCAGCTTGTCCCGTGGCACCTGCGCGCCGACCACCTCGAACATCCGGCGTGTTGCGCCTGCAGTGCCGGTGCCAATCGTGTCGCCCAGGGACACCTCATAGCAGCCCATGGCGAACAGCTCGCGAGCGACTGCCGCGACCTGTTCCGGCGCGACCTGACCTTCATAAGGGCAACCCAACACACACGACACATAACCCCGCACACTCACACCATGCTGCCTGGCCGCGGCCATGATCGGCACGAAGCGTTCCAGGCTTTCGCTGACGGAGCAGTTGATATTGCGCTGGGAAAACGCCTCGGAAGCCGCCGCAAATACGGCCACTTCTTTCACGCCCGCCGCCAGTGCATCTTCAAAACCCCGCAGGTTTGGCGCCAGCGCGCCATAGGTCACGCCCGGCTTGCGCTGGATCTGCGCAAACACCTCGGCCGACCCGGCCATCTGCGGTACCCATTTGGGCGACACAAAACTGCCGACTTCGATGTAACCCAGGCCGGCGGCACTCAGGGCGTCCACCAATTGCACCTTGTCGGCGACGCTGATGGGTTGCGCTTCATTCTGCAGGCCGTCGCGGGGGCCCACTTCCACCAGGCGCACATGAGAGGGGAGGGACATGGCAGCTACCTTTTATGAATGGCCAACCTGGCCCTGAATGGTCTGTTCCAGCGCCTGGATGCAACGCTCTTCGGCGGTGTCCAGTTCGAGCTTCATCTGTTCGATGTCGAGCAACTGTTGTTCCAGCTGCTCGCGGCGCTCGGCGATTTTCGCCAGCATGCTGTGCAGCTGTTTCTGGTTGCCGCTGGTAGGGTCGTAGAGTTCGATCAGTTCCCGGCACTCGGCCAGGGAAAAACCGATGCGCTTGCCCCGCAGGATCAGCTTCAGGCTGACCTTGTCGCGGGGCGAATAAATGCGCTCCTGGCCCCGGCGTTCCGGGGACAGCAGGCCTTGTTCTTCATAGAAACGAATGGCGCGGGTGGTGATGTCGAGCTCGCGGGCGAGGTCGGAGATGCTGTAGGTCGTGCTCATGAGGGCGCTCAAGGAGTGTCTTGAGCGTTAAGCTAATGGCTGGTTGACGTTAACGTCAAGCTCGCTCCTACAGTTTGTCCAGCTTCTTCTCATGGGCCGTCACCTGCTGGCACAACTCGATCATCTGCTCGCGCATCCAGCGGTTGGCCGGATCCTGGTCGGTGCTTTCATGCCAGTACAGATGGGTTTCCACCATCGGCACATCATTCACCGGCAGGTTGAACCAGTGCAGTTCATGGCGCCGTGCGAAGCGCTCCGGCACGGTCATTACCATGTCGGTCTGTTGCAGCACCTGCGAGGCCATCAGGTAGTGCTGGGAGCGCAGGGCGATCTTGCGTTGCAGGCCCATCTTGCCCAGCGCCAGGTCGACATGGCCCAGGCCGTTGCGCCGGCTGGAGATATGAATGTGGGTCAGCGACAGGTAGTCATCCAGCGTCAGTTTGTCCTTGCCCGCCATCGGATGGCCCTTGCGCATGGCGCACACGTAGCGGTCTTCCATCAGCTTGACGTGGCGCACTTGCGGGTCGGTGTTGAGCGGCGCATCCACGGCAAAGTCCAGGCGACCGGCCGCCAGTTCCTTGGTGGTTTCCCGGCGCTTGGACAGGAAGCTCTCGATTACCACCGTCGGTGCCAGGCGGCGCAGGCGCTGGAACAGCGGCGGCAGAATCACCGCTTCGGTGAGGTCGGTCATGCTGATGCGGTAGGTCTTGGCCGCCTGTTGCGGGTTGAAGATCCGGCTTTCCTGTACCGACACCCGCAGCAGCGACAGCGCATTACGCACCGGGCCAATGATGTTCTGGGCCATGGGCGTGGGCACCATGCCTTGGGCTGTGCGCACGAACAGCGGGTCGTTGAAGGTCTCCCGCAGGCGGGCCAGAGCGTTCGACACCGCAGGTTGAGTAATCCCGACAATCTGCCCGGCGCGGGTCAGGTTGGCTTCGGTGTAGATCGCGTCAAAGACGATGAAGAGGTTGAGGTCGACCTTGCTCAGATTCATTTCGCTGCGCTCTTATTGTTAGGTGTCCATACGCCGATCATATATCGGTGATGAATGTTAATACACGCCGAGAATAGGCTAGGTAAATTATCAACGCTGTTCTAGCATCGATTCATGACCTCAACAACCTCCATTGAGAAGGTGCTGCCCATGGATTTCGCCTATTCGCCCAAGGTTCAGGAACTGCGTGAACGCGTCACCGCGTTCATGGACGCCTACGTTTATCCGGCCGAGCCTGTGTTCGAACGCCAGGTTGCCGAAGGTGACCGCTGGCAGCCCACCGCCATCATGGAAGAGTTGAAGCTCAAGGCTAAAGCCGAAGGCCTGTGGAATCTGTTCCTGCCGGAATCCGAATTGGGCGCCGGCCTCACCAACCTGGAATACGCACCCCTGGCCGAAATCATGGGCCGCTCCTTGCTGGGGCCGGAGCCGTTCAACTGCTCGGCACCGGATACCGGCAACATGGAAGTGCTGGTGCGCTACGCCAACGAAGAGCAAAAACAGCGCTGGCTCGAACCGCTGCTGCGCGGCGAAATCCGCTCGGCATTTGCCATGACCGAGCCGGACGTGGCTTCCTCCGATGCCACCAACATGGCCGCCCGTGCAGAGCGCGACGGCGACGAGTGGGTGATCAACGGTAAAAAATGGTGGACCTCCGGCGCCTGTGACCCGCGCTGCAAGATCCTGATCTTCATGGGCCTGAGCAACCCGGATGCGCCGCGTCACCAGCAGCACTCGATGATCCTGGTACCAGTGGATGCGCCCGGTGTGAAGATCGTGCGCCCGCTGCCGGTGTTCGGCTACGACGACGCACCCCATGGCCACGCCGAAGTGCTGTTTGAAAACGTCCGCGTGCCGTACGAAAACGTCCTGCTGGGCGAAGGCCGGGGCTTTGAAATTGCCCAGGGGCGCCTTGGTCCGGGCCGTATTCACCACTGCATGCGTTCCATCGGCATGGCCGAGCGCGCGCTGGAACTGATGTGCAAGCGTTCCGTCAGCCGTACCGCCTTCGGCAAGCCGCTGGCCCGCCTGGGTGGCAATATCGACAAGATCGCCGACTCGCGGATGGAAATCGACATGGCGCGTCTGCTGACCCTGAAAGCTGCCTACATGATGGACACCGTGGGCAACAAGGTCGCGAAAAGCGAAATCGCCCAGATCAAGGTGGTGGCGCCGAACGTGGCGTTGAGGGTGATCGACCGAGCCATCCAGATCCACGGTGGCGCCGGCGTATCCAATGACTTCCCGCTGGCCTACATGTACGCCATGCAGCGCACCCTGCGCCTGGCCGATGGCCCGGACGAAGTGCACCGCGCAGCAATCGGCAAGTTCGAGATCGGCAAGTATGTGCCGCGGGAAATGATGCGCAGCGGGCAGTAAAACCGAGGTGTCTTCATCGCAGGCAAGCCAGCTCCCACAGGGGAATGCAGTCAAGTGTGGGAGCCGGGCTTGCCGCGATGAGGCCAGTTGATCGTTCCCACGCTCTGCGTGGGAATGCTGCCCCGGACGCTCCGCGTCCTCAATACACCCAGACCTCCACCCGCCGGTTCTTGATCCGTCCCTCATCCGCCGTATTTGCCGCCACCGGCATCTCGGCACCGAACCCCTGAATGTCCCTCAGCACCACGCCGCTCTTGACCAATTCCCGGCGCACCGCCATCGCTCGCAACTTCGACAATAGCGCCGCCCGCTGCGCATCACTCTTGGCATCCCCAAACCCCACCAGCGTCACCTGCTTGTCCAGCTTGCCGTGGCTCTTTATATAAGCCACTACCCGCATCAGGTCCTGGCGCGCCTTGTTGTCGAGGCTGGCACTGCCTTCCTCAAACCGGAAATTTACCGTCAGGCGCTGCGCTTGTCGGGCAATCGCCTGGTAATCCCCGGGCATCGGCGCCCGTGGTTCCACCGCCATGGCCTGCACCTGCTGTGCGATAAAACCGTTGGCGGCGACGATCGCCTGGCCTTTGCTGCTTTGCGCAAAGTCCACCAGGGCCTTGGCCCAGGGGTTTTGTGCAACAGGTGGCAGGTAGAAGAACAACCGGCGTGACAGTGGG
The DNA here is from genome assembly GCF_054071215.1 of Pseudomonas sp. SDO5522_S412. Classification (NCBI taxonomy): domain Bacteria; kingdom Pseudomonadati; phylum Pseudomonadota; class Gammaproteobacteria; order Pseudomonadales; family Pseudomonadaceae; genus Pseudomonas; species Pseudomonas sp. SDO5522_S412. The sequence goes on from NZ_JBSVWQ010000302.1 coordinate 5,006, forward strand.
TAGTCCTCGGTGGCGATCAAACTGTTCAGCGGCAGCATCGGCTGCGAGTCGCCATCGACGATGGCCACCGCCTTGGCCTGGCGTACATAGGGCAATCCGATAAAACCGATGCCCTGGGGGTCATGGCTGACAGCATCCGACAACTGCTCGCTGGATTCGAAGCGCTTGGCGCTGCCGTCCAACGACTTGCCGCGCCGGCTGAGCACCAGTTCCTTGAAGGTGTCATAGGTGCCGGATTGATCATCCCGCGCGTACAGGTGAATCTGGCCACCGATGCCGCCCAGTTGTTCCCAGGTCGAGACTTCGCCGCTGAAGATCTGCGCCAGTTGCGCGGTGTTCAGCGTCCCCAACGGGTTGCGTGGGTTGAGGATGATCGCCAGCCCGTCAATGGCGATGACCTGTTCGGCGTCGGGGCTTTTCAGGTCGCCGAGGGCTTCGAGGTCCACCAGTTCGCTGTCCTTGATCGGCCGGGAAGACGCCGCGAGGTCGGCGCTGGCGTTTTTCAGGGCTGCGAACCCGGTGCTGGAACCATGGGCCGCCACTTCCACCGTCACCTTCTGGCCCTGGCGAGTCTTGCCGACGATGTGCTGTTCGTTGGCCTGGTCAGATGGCTCGCTGTGCACCGCTTGCAGCCCCTGTTGCTCCATCAGCCCCTTGACCAGCGCCGGGCCAAGTGCCGCGCCGATGGTGTTGGAACCCTGGATGCGCAAGGCCGGGCCATGTTCGGGGAAGGGCAGAGGGGTGGAAAAAGCGGCGAGGGGAAATGCGCTGAGCAGGGCCAGCAGGGATAGAACGCGCAGCATCATGCCGGCACCTTCTCAAGCCAAAGGGAGTGCCGCGAGATTAAGTCAGAGAGGTTTCAGCAATATGACCGGCATCACGCCGTCAAAAAGTGTGGGAGCGGGCTTGCTCGCGAATACGGTGTGTCAGTCGACGTATC
>NZ_JBSVWQ010000303.1:0-5922 GCF_054071215.1 Pseudomonas sp. SDO5522_S412
CACATGTATTGACTGACACTCCGCTTTCGCGAGCAAGCCCGCTCCCACATTTTAGTCCGCGTCGTCCAGGTAGCGCAGCGCCAACCTCTCTGTCGCCAGCCTCGCCGGCATCAGCAGATGTGGGGCCACCAGCATCATGATCTGGTACACCACCACCCGCACCTCACCTTCTCGGTCGAGAATCCGCTGGTAGTCCAGGGAAAACAGCAAGGTCATGGTGATCTGTTCCACCAACTGCCCCAGCGCCTGGGTTTCACTGACCAGTTGCCCATCCGTCTTGAGGCGGGCCAGCAACGAGGCCAGCGTGCGCTTGAGCGCCGTCAGCAGGTTGCGGATGCCCTTGGCCAGTTTCGGCAAGCGGCCCGCCAGGTTCGACAGGTCCTGGAACAGAAACCGATAGTGCGCCATGCGCTCCACGATCAGGTGCAGGAACAGCCAGTAATCCTCGGCCGCCAGTTGTGCGTCTTCCGGCGGATCGAGCAACGGCGCCAATTCGTTTTGAAAGCGCTCGAACAGCCCGAGCACCAACGGTTCCTTGCCATGGAAGTGGTAATAGAGATTGCCGGGGCTGATCCCCATTTCATTGGCCACCTCCATGGTCGACACGTTCGGCTCGCCCTTGTGGTTGAACAACTGCAAGGCACATTCAAGGATACGGTCGCGGGTCTTCATCCAGTCTTCTTAAAGTCGTCGTGGGGCTCAGCGGACCCGCACATAGGTGCCCGGCGCCGCTTCCATCGGTGGGTAATTCTGGTTGCCCAGGGCGGTCAGTGTTTCGCGCTGCACACCGGAGCGCTGCTGGATCCACGCCAGCCAGTTGGGCCACCAGCTGCCCTCGACATGATTGGCGTCGTAGTACCAGGCGCGCGGGTCGCTGCTCAGCTTGAGGTTCTCGACGTAGTTGGCCTTGGGGTTGCCCGGCGGGTTGAGGATGCTCTGGACATGCCCGCTGTTGGACAGAATGAAGCGCTTGTCGCCGCCCAGCAGCTGGGTGGAGCGGTACACCGCGTCCCACGGCGTGATGTGGTCGTTGATGCCGCCCACGCTGAAGCTGTCCACCGTCACCTTCTGCAAGTCGACAGGCGTGCCGCACACCTCCAGGCCGCCGGGATGGCTCAGCGGGTTGTGCTTGAAGAAGTCCAGCAAGTCGCCATGCAGCGCGGCGGGCAGGCGGGTGTTGTCGTTGTTCCAGTACAGGATGTCGAAGGCCGGCGGTTCCTTGCCCAGCAGGTAATTGTTGATCCAGTAGTTCCAGATCAGGTCGTTGGGACGCATCCAGGCGAATACCTTGGCCATGTCCCGGCCGTCGAGTACGCCTTGCTGGTAAGAGCGGCGCTTGGCGGCTTCCAGCGTCTGTTCGTCGGCGAACAGGGTGGCGGGGCTGTCGATCTGGCTGTCCAGCAGGCTCACCAGGTAGCTGGCGCTGGAGATGCGGCGCAGCTGGCGCTTGGCCTGCAGATGGCCTTGCAGCGCGGCGATGGTCAGGCCACCGGCGCAGGCGCCCATCAGGTTGACCTCGCGGGCGCCGGTGATTGCGCGGGTTACGTTCAGCGCTTCTTCCAAAGCCGCGACGTAGGTGGACAAGCCCCATTCGCGGTGGCGTACATCCGGGTTGCGCCAGCTGACCATAAACACTTGCAGGCCATTTTTCAGGGCGAACTGGACGAAGCTGTTGTTCGGGCTCAGGTCGAAAATGTAGTACTTGTTGATTTGCGGCGGCACCACCAGCAGCGGCTTGGCGTACTGTTTTTCGCTCATGGGCTTGTACTGGATCAGCTCCAGCAGTTCATTGCGAAACACCACCGAACCGGGTGTGGTGGCCACCGTCTTGCCGACTTCAAAGGCCTGCTTGGTGACCTGGCGCGGCAAGCCGTTGTTGTGCAGCAGGTCGTCGAACAGGTTGCTGACGCCACGCACCACGCTGTTGCCGCCGGAGTTGAGCAGCTCCTTGATCGCCAGCGGGTTGAGCAGGGTGTTGGATGGCGACACCGCATCGTTGAGCAGGGCAAAGGCAAAGTGCGCCCGGGCCCGGTCGTCGGCGCTGAGGTTGCTGTCGTCGATCCAGTGGCGGGTCTGTTTTTGCCAGCTCAGGTAGGCTTGCAGGCTGCGCCGATAAAACGGGTTGAGCTGCCAGGTCGGGTCGGCGAAGCGGCTGTCCTTCGGGTTCGGCTCGTGCACCGTTTCCCCGAGCAGCACGCGGCCCAATTGCCCGCCCAACTTCAAGGCGTGGCGGGCGGTGTGCACCGGATTGCGCAGGCCGTGTGCGGCGACGCTGCGCAGGGTCGAGAGCAAATCCCGGCCGCGCAGGCCGGTGATCGCACTTTCAATATTGATGAACGCGGCGGGTGTGGGCACCGGGTTCGATACGGGTCTTTCTCGCATGCGCCAACACTCCTTCGTCAAGCCATCAACAAGCACGCCAATTCAGAACCATAGTCGGTTCTGGCCAAGTTGCGCGGCGCGGTCGTCCTGACCGCCGCCGTCTAAAGTGCGGGTTGCGGGTGAATCACCGCCCTCAGGCGTTCCTCCTGGAGAAACTTCATGATGATCGGCGCCACGGCCTCGGCCCGGGTAATCAGGAACAGATGGCCGTCGTCGATGATGTGCAATTGGGCGTTGGGAATACGCCAGGCCAGCATACGCATGTTGATCAGCGGGATCAGCGGGTCGTCGTCGCCGGCCAGCACCAGGGTCGGCTGCTTGATCTTGTGCAGCCAGTGGATGCTGGTCCAGCCAAGTCCGGCGAACAGTTGCCAGTAGTAACCCAGCTTGCCCGCCGAACGCACTTTGCTCGCGTGTTCGGCGGCCAGTTTCGAATCCCGACGGAAGGAGCCGCCGTAGATCATCGGTGCAATGCGCACCACGTGGGACGGTTGGATATAACGCCGGGGGCTGGCCATCAGCCACAAGACCTTCGGCTTGCCCGGCACCATGAAGGCACCGGCGGCGGTGGCGGCCAGAATCAGCTTCTTGCAGCGTTCCGGATAGTAATAGGCGAACTGCTGCGCCAGCGCGCCGCCCCAGGAAACGCCCACCGCGTTGACCTGGCCATAGTCCAGGTAGTCGAGCATGCGCGCGGTGAGTTTGGCCAGGCCGGGAAAGCGATAAGGCCGGCTGGGGGTCGACGAGCCGCCGACGCCTGGCACATCAAAGGCAATCACTTCCAGGTCCGGGTCCAGGGCCTGGACGAACGGAAACACCAGCTCAAGGTTGGCGCCGATGCCATTGAAAATCAGCAGCGGCGTCAAGTGAGGCTTGCCCGGGCGTACCGCCGTGCGGATAGCTTGGCCATCCAGGTCGATGGTACGGAAGATGAACGGTTGCGGCATGGGCTTACCCTGCAAAGTGGCGCGCTATTCCCTGTCGGAACTCGGTCAGTGTGGGAGCGGCGGTGCGACGATTCGACTTGCTCGCGAAGGCGGTGAATCCGTCTCTAGATGCATCAACTGACACACCGCCTTCGCGAGCAAGCCCGCTCCCACAGTTGATACCGTTCCAGTCACAAAAGTGTGTGTGCTTTATCGTTCATGTACATAAGTGCCCGGCGCCGCTTCCGCCGCTGCATAAGTCTTGTTGCCCAGGTTCGCAGGCGCCTTCTTCAACTTGCCCGACCGCTCCGCCTGCCACGCCTGCCAATGCAACCACCACGAATCGGTGTGCTTGGTGGCGTTCTCCTGCCAGTCCAGGGCCTTGCCCGGCATCGTATCGCTGGTCTGGTAACGCGACTTGGGATTGCCCGGCGGGTTCAGAATGCTCTGGATATGCCCGCTGCTGGACAGCACAAACTCCACCTTGCCGCCAAACAGCTGCGCCGACTTGTAGCAGGACTGCCACGGTGTGATGTGGTCGTTGGTGCCGGCCAAAGAATAAATATCGGCAGTGACCTGCTTCAGGTCGATCGGCGTGCCGCACACTTCCAGGGCATTGGCCCGCACCAAGGGATTGTTCTTGAACAGTTCGATCAGGTCGCCATGGAACGCGGCCGGCAAGCGGGTGGTGTCGTTGTTCCAGAACAGGATGTCGAACACCGGTGGCTCGTTGCCCAGCAGGTAGTTGTTGACCCAGTAGTTCCAGATCAGGTCATTGGGGCGCATCCAGGCAAACACCTTGGCCATGTCGCGGCCTTCCAGCACACCGGCCTGGTAGGAATGGCGCTTGGCTGCTTCCAGGGTCTGTTCGTCGACGAACAACGCCACCTGGGTGTCCAGAGTGGTGTCCAGCACGCTCACCAGCAGGGTCAGGGCGTTGACCTTCTTCTCGCCCAGCGCCGCGTAGTGGCCCAGCAGGGCGGTGCAGGTGATGCCGCCGGAGCAGGCGCCGAGCATGTTGATGTCTTTGCTGCCGGTGATCGCGCTCACCACATCGACCGCTTCTTTCAGCGCCTCGATGTAGGTCGACAGGCCCCACTCGCGCTGGGCCTTGGTCGGGTTGCGCCAACTGACGATAAACGTCTGCTGGTTATTGCGCAGGCAGAAGCGCGCCAGGCTCTTGTCCGGGCTCAGGTCGAATACATAGAACTTGTTGATCTGCGGCGGCACCACCAGCAGCGGGCGTTCGTGCACCTGCTCGGTGATCGGCCGGTACTGGATCAGCTCCAGCACATCGTTGCGAAACACTACGGCGCCTTCGGTGGTGCCCAGGCTCTTGCCCACTTCAAAGGCGCCCATGTTGACCTGGCTCGGCATGCCGCCGTTGTGCACCATGTCCTTGGCCAGGTTGGACAGGCCATCCAGCAGGCTCTTGCCGCCGGTTTCAAAGAAGCGTTTGACCGCCGCCGGGTTGGCTGCGCTGTTGGTGGGCGCCATGGCTTCGGTCATCAGGTTGATGACGAAGTGGCCGCGGCTGATGTCGTGTTCCGACAGGTTGCTGTCACCGATCCAGTCGTGCAGCTCCTTGCGCCACGCCAGGTAGGTTTGCAGGTAACGTTTGTAGAGCGGGTTCTGGGTCCACGCCGGGTCGTTGAAACGACGGTCGTCGGCCTCGGGTGTCAGCTGTGATTTGCCGAACACCACGTTCTTCAATTCGACGCCGAAATGGGCGACATGCTTGACGCTGTGCAACGGTTGTTTGATGGCCTGGGTCAGCACCATCCGAGCGGATGCCAGTAAATCCTTTTTCCGTAACGCGATGATCGGGTTCAGCCCCAGGGTGTTTTCCGAGGCCTGGCGTTTCAAGTCATCGTTGTTCTTGTTACTCATCTACGACGCTCCATTGTCCGACAGACGAGTACCGGGTACCGCTGTGTACCACTACTTGCCACACAGCACAGCCTGGTACTACTGCTCGGGTGACCGTTAATACCGCATCGTCAAATGCAGGGAACTTGCCAGTTCCATTGGTTACCCGAGTTTAATTTTTTTCGCAAGCGGGCCAATCGTTGGCCACGACAGAGGGGCATTCAAGCAGATGGAATTAGAAAATGCCCACTAATGAGCAAGAGGCCTGGGCTAGAGCATCAGCCGCACGACCGACTGGCTCGGGTCGCGGGTTTTTCCGGCGGCTTTCAGCTCGGCAAGATAGTCAGCCCACAGCGCGTCCTGACGCACGGCAAGTTGATAGAGGTAGTCCCAGGTGAACAATCCGCTGTCATGGCCATCGTCGAAGGTCAGTTTCAGTGCGTATTGGCCGGCGGGTTCGATCTTGGTCAAGCCGACATTGAGCTTGCCGAATTGCAGGATCGGTTTGCCGTGGCCCTGGACCTCGGCGGAGGGGGAGTGCACGCGAAGGAATTCGGCGGGCAGTTGATACACCTCGTCGGGACCGTAGGTGAGGCCCAGGGTCCTGGAGGCTTTGTGCAGGTTGATGGCGGTAGGCAGTTTGGTCATTTGGGGAACCGCTCAGAGATGATCCTGAAGGAACCGGCTTTAAACTGTGGGAGCGGGCTTGCTCGCGAATGCGCTGGGTCAGTCACCGTTGCATAAA
>NZ_JBSVWQ010000304.1:0-5904 GCF_054071215.1 Pseudomonas sp. SDO5522_S412
GCGGTGGATCAGCCAAACTTCCATTGACTGACACACCGCATTCGCGAGCAAGCCCGCTCCCACATTTTGACCGGGCAAGACTTTAGAGCAGTTCGAAGCTCTGCTGCTTCACATCCTGCGAATCCAACCCGATCTGCACATTGAACTCGCCCGGCTCAGCCGCAAACTTCAGCTGGGTGTTGTAGAACTTCAAGTCTTCCTCGGTGATGGTGAAGTGCACCGCGCGCTCTTCGCCCGCCTTGAGCATGATCTTCTGGAAGTTCTTCAATTCCTTCACCGGGCGGATCATCGAGCCGGCCACGTCCTGGATATACAGCTGCACCACGGTTTCGCCATCGACCTTGCCGGTGTTTTTCACCACCACGGTGGCGTCGAGCTTGCCGGTCTTGTTCAGGGTGGTGGACGACAGCGCCATGTCCGACAGGCTGAAACTGGTGTAGCTCAAGCCGTAACCGAACGGAAACAGCGGCCCGGTGGTGTCATCGAAGTACTGCGAGGTGTAGTTGCCCGGCTTGCCCGGAGTGAACGGCCGGCCAATGCTCAGGTGGTTGTAGTAGGTCGGAATCTGCCCCACCGAACGCGGGAAGGTGATCGGCAGCTTGCCCGACGGGTTGTAGTCACCGAACAGCACGTCAGCGATAGCGTTGCCGCCTTCGGTGCCGGCGAACCAGGTTTCCAGGATTGCGTCAGCCTGTTCGTTCTCCTCGACAATCGACAGCGGACGGCCGTTCATCAACACCAGCACCAGCGGTTTGCCGGTGGCTTTCAAGGCCTTGATCAGGTCGCGCTGGCTCTGCGGGATGTTCAGGTCGGTGCGGCTCGACGATTCGTGGGACATGCCACGGGACTCGCCCACGGCGGCCACGACCACATCGGCGCCTTTGGCGGCCTTGACGGCTTCGTCGATCATGTCCTGGGACGAGCGCGGGTCATCCACTACTTCCGGGGCATCGAAGTTCAGGAAGTTGAGGTAGTCGACGACTTTCTTGTCGTTGGTGATATTGGCGCCACGGGCATAGATCACCTTGCCCTTGTCGCCGATCGCGGCGTTCATGCCGTCCAGCAGGGTCACCGATTGCGCGGGTTTACCGGCAGCGGCCCAGCTGCCCATCATGTCGATCGGCGCCTTGGCCAGCGGGCCGACCAGGGCGATGGTCGCGTCCTTTTTCAGCGGCAGGGTGTTGTTCCGGTTTTTCAGCAGCACCTGGCTGCGGCGCGCCACGTCACGTGCGTCGGCGCGATGCAGGCGGCTTTCGGCGTAGGTGTCGGCCGGGTCATCCTCGGCCTTGCCGATGCGCAGGTACGGGTCGGCGAACAGGCCCATGTCGTACTTGGCGCCGAGCACTTCGCGCACGGCGTTGTCGATGTCGCTCTGTTCGATCTCGCCGGACTTCAGCAGGCCGGGCAATTCCTTGCCGTAGAGCGAGTCGTTCATGCTCATGTCGATGCCGGCCTTGATCGCCAGCTTGGCGGCTTCACGCCCGTCCTTGGCCACGCCGTGCTTGATCAGCTCGAAGATCGCACCGTGGTCGCTCACGGCCAGGCCCTTGAAGCCCCAGTCCTTGCGCAGCAGGTCGTTCATCAGCCAGGTGTTGGCGGTGGCGGGTACGCCGTTGATCGAGTTCAGCGCAACCATCACGCCACCGGCGCCGGCCTTGATGGCGGCGTGGTAGGGCGGCAGGTAGTCCTGGTACATCTTGACCGGGCTCATGTCGACCACGTTGTAGTCGCGACCGCCTTCCACCGCGCCATACAGGGCGAAGTGCTTGACGCTGGCCATGATGCTGTCGGCCTTGGCCGGGCTGCTGCCCTGGAAGGCCTTGACCATCACTTCGGCAATGCGCGAGGTCAGGTAGGTGTCTTCGCCAAAGCCTTCGGAGGTACGGCCCCAGCGCGGGTCGCGGGAGATGTCGACCATCGGCGCGAAGGTGATGTCGAGGCTGTCGGCGGCAGCTTCCTGGGCGGCGATGCGCCCGGAGTGGCCGATGGCGTCCATGTCCCAGCTGGAAGCCAGGGCCAGGCTGATGGGGAATATCGTGCGGTGGCCGTGGATCACGTCATAGGCGAAGAACATCGGGATCTTCAACCGGCTGCGCATGGCTGCGTCCTGCATCGGACGGTTTTCCGGGCGGGTGATCGAATTGAAGGTGCCGCCGATGCGACCGGCGGCGATTTCCTTGCGGATCAGTTCGCGGGGCATTTCGGGGCCGATGCTGATCAGGCGCAATTGGCCGATCTTCTCATCAAGGGTCATCTGCTTGAGCAGGTCACTGACGAAGGCGTCCTTGTCCTTGAGCACTGCGGGCTTTGTTTCGGCTAATACGGAATGAGTGGCCAAACTGACAACAAGGCCCAGCAAACACAGCTTCTTCATGAAAATCCTTTCTCGCAGCCTTGGGACCGGAGAGCGTCTATTGTTGTTCGGGTGTTGTTCAGATAAATACCGCACACTTCTGAACTCTTATTGGCGCTGGGCATCTTTTAGCTGATTGGCACGATGCAATCCAGTGGGTGGTGGCGGATTATGCCCTAAGCCCGTGGCTAACGCGTCAGTCGGTAAATTTCATAGGTTTGGCAGGAGAAACACCATGCAAGCAGCACAAGGTTACCGTTGGGGCTGGAAGGCCGTGGCATTGATACTGGTGAGCACCGTGCTGAGCGGTTGCGGCATCAACAAGATCCCGACCCTGGACGAACAGGCCAAGGCGGCCTGGGCCCAGGTGCAGAACCAGTACCAGCGGCGCGCCGACCTGATCCCCAACCTGGTGGAAGTGGTCAAGGGCTACGCCGCCCATGAACAGGACACCCTGACGGCCGTGATCGAAGCGCGGGCCAAGGCCACCTCGATCCAGGTGGACGCCAGCACCCTCGACAATCCCGAGAAACTCAAGCAGTTCCAGCAAGCCCAGGACGGTTTGAGCGGTGCACTCAGCCGTTTGATGGTGGTGTCCGAGCGCTACCCGGACCTGAAGGCCAACCAGAACTTCCTGGCCCTGCAATCGCAGCTTGAAGGCACCGAAAATCGCATCGCCGTGGCCCGCCGCGACTTTATCCAGGCAGTGCAGGCCTACAACACCGAGATCCGCACCTTCCCTGGCCGCCTGTGGCACAGCGTGATGTACAGCGACTTGCCGGTCCGCGCCAACTTCGAGGCCACGAGTGCCGATGCCGATAAAGCGCCGCAAGTGAAATTCTGATGGGCAAGCGCGCTTGGCTGATGGCGGCGGTGCTGCTGGCCTTCAGCCTGACCGCCCAGGCCGCCCTGAATTTCCCGGCCCTGACCGGACGGGTGGTGGACAACGCCCAGATGATCGACCCGGCCGTGCGTGCGCAGCTGACCCAGCAGTTGCAGGCGCTGGAGCAGACCAGCGGCGACCAGATCGTGGTGGTCACCGTGCCCGACCTGCAAGGCGTGCCCATTGAAGACTTCGGTTATCAACTAGGCCGCGCGTGGGGCATCGGCCAGAAGGGCAAGGACAACGGCGCCCTGCTGATCGTCGCCCGGGATGAGCACAAGATTCGCATCGAAGTGGGTTATGGCCTGGAAGGCGTGCTCACGGATGCGCAGTCCTGGGTGATCATCAACCAGGTGATCGCCCCGGCGTTCAAGGCGGGCAACTACAGCAAGGGCATCAGCGACGGCGTGGCGGCGATGCTGCAGGTGGTGGGCGGCGATCCGCTGGCCGTACCGGCGCATGTGTCCGAGGCCAACTTCGCCAAGCAAAACCCGGGCATTTCCATTGGCCTGTTCATCCTGTTGCTGGCAGTGTTGTGGCTGTGCAATCGCATGGGCCTGCCCGTTGGCGCTATCCTGCTGGCGATTCTCAGCAGCAGCGGTCGTGGCGGCGGGGGAGGCAGTGGCGGTGGTGGCTTCAGGGGCGGCGGCGGTGGTTTTGGCGGCGGTGGCGCCTCGGGCGGCTGGTAATGACAATAACGAGAGAGCATCAACAACCATGGCATTACTGAGTCAACACGAGCAACGCCAGGTCGCCGAGGCGATCGCCCGGGTCGAGCAACAGACCGACGCCGAACTGGTGACCGTGCTCGCGGCCCGCGCCGACGACTACGCCTACATCCCGCTGCTGTGGGCCAGCCTGCTGGCGCTGGTGGTGCCGGGGATCATTCACTACCTGTCGGGCTGGTTGACCATGTACACCTTGCTGCTGGCGCAGTGGGGCACGTTCGTCGTGCTGTGCCTGGTGTTCCGTTTGCCCAGGGTCACCACGCGATTGATCCCGCGCTCGGTGCGCCATTGGCGCGCGTCCAACCTGGCACGGCGGCAGTTTCTCGAGCAGCACCTGCACCACACGCTGGGCAGCACCGGGGTGCTGATTTTTGTCAGTGAGGCCGAGCGGTATGTGGAAATCCTGGTGGACAAGGGGATTTCTAGTCGCCTGGATGACAGCAGTTGGGATGCGATCGTCAAGGACTTCACCCGCCAGGTGAAGCAAGGCCAGACGTTGGCCGGGTTTGTGGCGTGTATTGAGGCTTGCGGGGAATTGCTCAGGGAGCACGTACCGGTGACCCACGCACGCAATGAGCTGCCGAATCGGTTGGTGGTGTTGGAGTAGTGTAAAATTCCCGGCATTCCCTGCCCGAGGCGTTTTTGTTCATGTCTGCCACCGCTAAACCTGCCAGCCCCGCGCCGGATCATCACGCGCAGTTCCTCGAACTGCTGAGCGCGAGCCTTGAGCAAAACGCCTTTATCAAGCTGGTGCTGGCCAAGTACGTCGGCACCGAGCCTGATCTTCAGAAGCTGATCATCAAGCAGCTGACGGTCAAGGATCAGCCTTGCCTGTCCTTCGTCTATCGCTACAAGACCCGCGACATCACCAAGAACTTCTCCCTGGCCGACGGCGTGGCGGCAATTGCCGAATTGTTGCCGGCGGCGTTCAAGAATGCGCACCTGCTGTCGGTGACCGACGAAGCCCAGCTGGAATACAGCAAGAAGAACAAAAGCTCACTGTTCAAAAGCAAGCCGCAGCAACTGCGCGAAGCGCCGTCTGCCGAGCACAACCGCGAGAAGAATCGCTTCCTGGACCTGACCCGGCCCTTTCTCGCCGACCTTGGCGTGACCAACGCCAAACACGAGCTGATCCCGGCGATGTCGCGCAAGTGGAAGCAGATCAACAAATTCATCGAAGTATTCAGCCATGCGCTGACCACCTCGCCGCTGAAGCTGGACCAGCCGGTGCGGGTCGCGGACTTTGGTTCGGGCAAGGGTTACCTGACGTTTGCCATCCACGACTACCTGCGCAACACCCTCAACGCCGAGGGCGAAGTCACCGGCGTGGAGCTGCGCGAAGACATGGTGACCCTGTGCAACAACGCCGCCGCCCGCCTGGACCACCCGGGGCTGGTGTTCAAGTGCGGGGATGTGCGCAGCGTCGCGCCCAGCGAGCTGGACGTGATGATCGCCCTGCATGCCTGCGACATCGCCACCGACTACGCGATTCACACCGGCATCCGCTCCGGTGCGTCGATCATCATGTGCTCGCCGTGCTGCCACAAGCAGATTCGCCTGCAGATCCAGAGCCCGGCGCTGCTCAAGCCGATGCTGCAATACGGCCTGCACCTGGGCCAGCAGGCGGAAATGGTCACCGACAGTTTGCGCGCGTTGTTCCTTGAGGCGTGCGGCTATGAGACCAAAGTGTTTGAGTTCATCTCGTTGGAGCACACCAACAAGAACAAGATGATCCTGGCGGTGAAGCGTGCCGAGCCGGTGGACAACGCTCAACTCCTGGAGAAAATCCAGGAGCTCAAGGCGTTCTACAACATCACCGAACATTGCCTGGAAACCCTGCTGCGGGCGGACGGTTACCTCGCCTGAGTACGACGCAAATCAAAAGTGTGGGAGCGGGCTTGCTCGCGAAAGCGGTGTGTCAGTCACCTGATGTATCAACT
>NZ_JBSVWQ010000305.1:0-5841 GCF_054071215.1 Pseudomonas sp. SDO5522_S412
TCGTTTTTGGCTTGGGTGGGAGGGGGTTGGCTCGCGAGTGTGGTGTGTCGTGAGATTCGTTTGGTGCTGATCCACCGCTTTCGCGAGCAAGCCCGCTCCCACATTTGAACTTCGCCATTTTATAGATGCAATGCATGCCCCAGGGCCCGCAGGGCTGCTTCCTGTACCGCTTCGCCGAGTGTCGGGTGGGCGTGGATGGTGCCCGCCACGTCTTCCAGGCGTGAACCCATTTCCAGGCTCAGGCCGAAGGCCGTGGACAGTTCCGAGACGCCAACGCCTACCGCCTGCCAGCCGACGATCAGGTGATTGTCGCGGCGCGCCACTACCCGCACGAAGCCGGTTTTCGACTCCAGGGTCATGGCCCGACCATTGGCGGCGAACGGGAAGCTCGACACGATGCAGTCCAGCCCGGCCGCCCTGGCTTCGTCCGGGGTCTTGCCGACCACTACCAGTTCCGGGTCGGTGAAGCACACCGCCGGGATCGCGGCCGGGTTGAATTCGCGGGATTTACCGCTGATCAGTTCGGCGACCATTTCGCCCTGGGCCATGGCCCGGTGGGCGAGCATCGGTTCACCGCTGAGGTCGCCGATGGCCCACACATTGCGCATGCTGGTCTGGCAGCGGCTGTCGATCTTGATCGCCGAGCCGTTCATGTCCAGGTTCAAGGCTTCGAGGTTCCAGCCCTGGGTGTTGGGTTTGCGACCAACGGCAACCAGCACCTGGTCGGTTTCCAGCGACAGCGTCTCGCCGCTGGGGTCACGCACTTGCAGGGTGTTGTGCTCAAAACCGCTGACGCTGTGTTTGAGGAACACCTTCACCCCCAGTTGCTTCAGGGATTCGGCCACCGGTTGGGTCAGTTCGGCGTCGTAGGCCGGCAAAATCCGGTCCTGGGCCTCAACCACGCTGACCTCGGCACCGAGCTTGCGATAGGCAATCCCCAATTCCAGGCCAATGTAGCCGCCGCCCACCACGATCAAGCGTTTCGGGATGCGTTTCGGCGCCAGGGCTTCGGTGGAGGAGATGATCGGCCCGCCAATCGGCAGCATCGGCAGGTTGACACTTTTCGAGCCGGTGGCCAGCAACAGGTGTTCACACTGGATGCGCTGGTCGCCGACATCGACGGTCTTGCCGTCCACGACCTTGGCCCAGCCCTGGATGACCTGGACCTTGTGTTTTTTCAGCAGCGCGGCAACACCGGTGGTCAGGCGGTCGACGATGCCGTCTTTCCATTCAACGCTTTTGCCGATGTCCAGGGTCGGCACATCGACTTCGATACCCAACGGCGAACCCTGGCTGTGGTGCACGGTTTGCTGGAACTGTTCGGCGACATGGATCAGCGCCTTGGACGGAATGCAGCCGATGTTCAGGCAGGTGCCGCCCAGCGATTGGCCTTCCACCAGGATGGTCGGGATGCCCAGCTGGCCGGCGCGAATCGCTGCCACGTAACCGCCAGGCCCACCGCCGATGATCAGCAGCGTGGTGTGCAATGTTTGAGACATGGGTTACTCCAGGAACAGGCTGGCGGGTTGTTCGAGCAGGCCACGGATGGCCTGGATGAATTGCGCCGCGTCCATGCCATCGACCACCCGGTGATCGAAGGAGCTGGAGAGGTTCATCATCTTGCGGATCACGATCTGGCCCTTGATCACCATCGGCCGCTCGACAATGCGGTTGACCCCGACGATGGCCACTTCCGGCAGGTTCAGCACCGGGGTGCTGACAATCCCGCCCAACGCACCGAGGCTGGTCAGGGTGATGCTCGAGCCCGACAGCTCATCGCGACTGGCCTTGCCATTGCGCGCCGCATTCGCCAAGCGATTGATTTCTTGCGCCGTGCCCCACAGGTCGCGGGCTTCGGCGTGACGCACCACCGGCACCATCAGGCCGACATCGCTCTGGGTGGCGACACCCACATGCACCGCGCCGAGGCGGGTGATGACCTGGGCTTCGTCGTCATAACGCGCGTTGATCTGCGGATAGTCGCGCAATGCGACGACCATGGCCCGCACCAGGAACGGCAGCAGGGTCAGCTTGCCGCGGGTAGCGCCGTGTTTCTCGTTGAGGTGCACGCGCAACTCATCGAGGGCCGTGACGTCGATCTCTTCCACATAGCTGAAATGCGCGGCGCGCCGGGTGGCGTCCTGCATGCGCTGGGCGATCTTGCGGCGCATGCCGATTACCGGGATTTGCTGCTCGTCGTTGCGTTCGGCGTACGGGTTGGAGGCCCCGGAATTTTTCGCCGGACCCTGGAGCAAGTAAGCGTCCAGATCTTCATGCAGAATCCGGCCGGCCGGGCCGGAGCCCTGGACCAGTCGTAGCTGGATGCCAGCATCCAGCGCATGTTTGCGCACGGCCGGGGAGGCCAGCGGGCGGTCATCGGCCTCGCGGGCCACGGGCGCTTGCGCAGCCGCCACCGCAGGTTTGGCTGCCGGCTTGGGTTCAACCACCGGCGCGGCCCTGGCTTCGACTTTCGGTGCAGGAGCCGGTGCCGGCGCGACCTCTTCAACCACCGCCGACAACGCCGACTCCCTGGTATTGCCCGCGCCTTCCACTTCGATACTGATCAAAACACTGCCCACCGCCATGACTTCCCCCGGCTCGCCGCCGAGGGAAATCACCTTGCCGTGCACCGGCGACGGAATGTCCACCATGGCCTTGTCGGTCATCACGTCCGCCAGCACCTGGTCTTCTACCACCAGGTCGCCGACCTTGACGTGCCATACCGACAATTCAACTTCTGCGATGCCTTCGCCAATGTCCGGCATCTTGATAACGTGCGTGCCCATTCAGACCTCCATAACCCGATGCAAAGCCGCGCCCACTCGGGTCGGGCCAGGGAAATACGCCCACTCTTGCGCGTGGGGATACGGGGTATCCCAACCGGTGACGCGCTCGATCGGCGCTTCCAGGTAGTGGAAGCAATGCTCCTGCACCAGCGCCACCAGCTCGGCGCCGAACCCGCAGGTACGGGTGGCTTCGTGAACGATCACGCAGCGACGGGTTTTCTTCACGGAATTGACGATGGTTTCCAGGTCCAGCGGCCACAGGCTGCGCAGGTCGATGACTTCGGCGTCGATGCCGGTTTCTTCGGCGGCGACTTGCGACACATACACCGTGGTGCCGTAGGTGAGGATCGTCACGTCCTTGCCCGGGCGGGCGATGGCGGCCACATCCAGCGGCACGGTGTAGTAACCGTCCGGCACCTGCGCTTGCGGGTGTTTCGACCACGGGGTTACCGGGCGGTCGTGGTGGCCGTCGAACGGGCCGTTATACAGGCGCTTGGGTTCGAGGAAGATCACCGGGTCATCGTTTTCGATGGAGGCGATCAGCAGGCCCTTGGCGTCGTACGGATTGGACGGCATCACCGTGCGCAGGCCGCAGACCTGGGTGAACACCGCTTCAATACTCTGGCTGTGGGTCTGGCCGCCGTAGATGCCGCCGCCGCAGGGCATGCGCATGGTCAGCGGTGCCGTGAACTGGCCGGCCGAGCGGTAACGCAGGCGGGCCGCTTCGGAAATGATCTGGTCGGTGGCAGGGTACACGTAGTCGGCGAACTGAATCTCGGCCACCGGCCGCAGGCCATAGGCGCCCATGCCGACCGCCACGCCGACGATCCCGCTTTCGGAGATCGGTGCGTCGAACACCCGCGAGGTGCCGTACTTGTTCTGCAAGCCTTCGGTGCAACGGAACACGCCGCCGAAGTAACCGACGTCCTGGCCGAACACCACCACATTGTCGTCTCGCTCAAGCATCACATCCATGGCCGAGCGCAAGGCCTGGATCATGGTCATGGTCGTGGTGGTCATGGCGGTTTCCAGCTCGATATTGTTGTTGTGATCGTTCATGTCAGATCCCCAACTCTTGACGCTGGCGCTTCAAGTGCTCCGGCATCTCTTTATAAACGTCTTCGAACATGGTCGCGGCGCTTGGAATCTGGCCACCGGCCAGGGTGCCGTACTGTTCGGCTTCTTTCTGGGCCTTGAGCACTTCGGCTTCAAGTTCGGCACTGACCGCCGCGTGTTCCTCTTCGGACCACTGACCAATCTTGATCAGGTGCTGCTTGAGGCGGGCAATCGGGTCGCCCAGCGGGAAGTGGCTCCAGTCGTCGGCGGGACGGTATTTGGACGGGTCATCGGAGGTGGAGTGTGGGCCGGCGCGGTAGGTCACCCACTCGATCAGGGTCGGCCCCAGGTTACGGCGGGCACGTTCGGCGGCCCAGGCGGAGGCGGCGTACACCGCGACAAAGTCGTTGCCGTCCACCCGCAGGGAGGCGATGCCGCAACCCACGCCGCGTCCGGCAAAGGTCGTGGCTTCACCGCCGGCGATGGCCTGGAAGGTGGAGATCGCCCATTGGTTGTTCACTACGTTAAGGATGACCGGCGCCCGGTACACGTGGGCGAAGGTGAGGGCGGTGTGGAAGTCGGACTCAGCGGTGGCGCCGTCGCCGATCCAGGCCGAGGCAATCTTGGTATCGCCCTTGATGGCCGAGGCCATGCCCCAGCCCACGCCTTGTACGAATTGGGTGGCCAGGTTGCCGGAAATCGTGAAGAAGCCGGCATCTTTTACCGAGTACATGATCGGCAACTGGCGGCCCTTGAGCGGGTCGCGCTCGTTGGACAGCAGTTGGCAGATCAGGTCTACCAGCGGCACTTCCCGGGCCATCAGGATGCTTTGCTGGCGGTAGGTGGGGAAGCACATGTCGTCGATGTTCAAGGCCAGGGCCTGGGCGCTGCCGATGGCTTCTTCGCCGAGGCTCTGCATGTAGAACGACATCTTCTTCTGACGCTGGGCGACCACCATGCGGTTGTCGAAGATCCGCGTCTTGAGCATGGCGCGCATGCCCTTGCGCAGAATCTCCACCGACACGCCTTCAGCCCATGGGCCGAGGGCCTGGCCTTGATCGTCGAGCACGCGAATCAGGCCCTTGGCCAGGTCGGCGGTGTCGGCGGGTTCTACGTCGATTGGGGGTTTGCGCACCAGGCCAGCGTCAGTCAGGCGCAGGTAGGTAAAGTCGGTCTTGCAGCCTGGGCGGCCCGAGGGTTCGGGAACGTGCAGGCGCAGTGGTTCGTACTGCTGAGTCATGGCTTTCTACGCTCTATCTTGTGAATTTCTTGTAGTGGGCGCGGTAGCTGACAGTCCTTCTTCGGGTAGAAGAAATCTTGTCCTACAACAATCATAGGCTCGGCTCAGGAGAATATTTATCTCTGTTTCATTGCGTTGGAGATCATTTGGGGATAAAAAAACTGCATAAACATAATAAACAGGTGGTTTTGTCTCATGCGCAAACTGGACCGTATCGATATCGGCATTCTGAACGCCCTTCAGGAGAACGCTCGCATCACCAACGCCGACCTGGCCCGTTCGGTCAACCTGTCGCCCACGCCGTGTTTCAACCGGGTCAAGGCCATGGAAGAACTGGGGCTGATTCGCGACCAGGTGACGCTGCTGGACGCCGACCTGCTGGGGCTGCACGTCAATGTGTTCATCCACGTCAGCCTGGAAAAGCAGAACGAATTGGCATTGCAGCAATTCGAAGGGGCGATTTCGGATCGCCCCGAAGTGATGGAGTGCTACCTGATGGCCGGCGACCCCGATTATCTGATTCGGGTGCTGGTGCCCACCATCCAGTCCCTGGAGCGTTTCATGATGGACTTCCTGACCAAAGTCCCGGGTGTCGCCAACATCCGCTCCAGCTTTGCCCTCAAGCAAGTGCGCTACAAAACCGCGCTGCCGCTACCGGCTAACGGCATCAACCTCGGCTAACGAACGACACAAAACAAATGTGGGAGCGGGCTTGCTCGCGAATGGGGAGTGTCAGTCACCGAAAATATAGACTGATAC
>NZ_JBSVWQ010000306.1:0-5790 GCF_054071215.1 Pseudomonas sp. SDO5522_S412
AGGTAAGCGGGTGGGTGAACTGAAAGATTGCTTTCGCGAGCAAGCCCGCTCCCACATGTGATCTTCAGCGTGTCCAAAATATATAAAAACAATACAGGTCCCTTGCGATGCACAATCAGATTGCCAGCTTTCGTGCGGCACTCGACGCCCGTCCGGTGTCGCGCTATCAGTGGTTGATTCTCCTGTTGCTGGCACTGTTGCTGGTCACCGACGGCTACGACGCCCAGGTCCTGGGCTACGTAGTACCGGCGCTGGCCAAGGACTGGGGCCTGGAAAAAGCCGCGTTCGGCCCGGTGTTCAGCGCCAACCTGCTGGGGCTGACGCTGGGCTCCCTGGCCGTCACGCCGCTGGCGGATCGCTTCGGGGTGCGGCGCATCCTGCTGTGCTGTGTGTTGATCTACGCCAGCCTCACGGTGCTGATGGTGTTCGCCAACTCTCTCAATACCTTGATGGCCGCCCGCTTTATCTGCGGCATCGGCATGGGCGGTGCAATGCCCAGCGCCATGGCCTTGATGTCGGAATACTCACCACCCCGCCTGCGAACATTGATGGTGACGCTCGCCGCCTGTGGCTTCTCTTTCGGCGGTGCGGCCGGTGGTTTTGTCGCGGCCGGGTTTATCGACAGCTTCGGCTGGCAGGCGGTGTTCCTCGCCGGTGGTGTGACGCCATTGCTGTTGTTTCCGTTTCTTGCCTGGATGTTGCCCGAATCCCTGCCACGCCTGCTGCGTGATGCACCGCCGTATGCGCGCCTGCAAAAAGTCACCGCGCGAATGCTGCCAGGCTGGCAACCGCCGCCAGCGAGCGAGGCTGAAAACCGCCAGGAGCAAGGCAGCAAACTGACGGTGGTGGAGCTGTTCCGCCATGGTTATGCGCGCCCGACCTTGCTGCTGTGGGCGACGTTTTTTGTCAGCCTGATCCTGCTGTATTTCATGATCAGCTGGCTGCCTTCGCTGTTGCTGGAAAGCGGCCTGGGCCTGAACGAAGCCAATCTGGTGACCTCGATGTTCCTGTTCGCCGGGACACTGGGCGCCATCGGCATGGCCTGGTTTGCCGACCGGCTCAAAAGCAAAGTACGCCTACTGTCCGGCGTGCTGGCAGCGGCTGCGGTGTGCACCATCCTGCTGGGGCTGAATCACGACAATCCGCGCTATCTGGTGGCCTGCGTGTTTGCGGCGGGCTTCTGCATCATCGGCGGTCAACTGACCCTGAACGCGTTCGCCAGTAACTTCTACCCGGCTCACGTGCGGGCCACCGGTACAGGCTGGGCGCTGGGTGTCGGGCGGTTCGGGTCGATCCTGGGGCCGCTGTTCGGCAGCCTTCTGCTGGCGATGCACATACCGGTGCAGCAGATTTTCTTCTTCTGCGCGATTCCGGCGGTGATAGCGGCGTTGTTGATTATCCAGGTGCGCTCGCCAGTCAATGCACCACAGAGTTCGGCGGCAAATGCCCCAGCCGTTCGGTCAGGCGTAGACGCTGGATCGGGTCTTCGCTGAGCATCAACGCGTGTTCCAGGTCAAAACGCTCGGCGTTCGGGCAATCCAGGCGCTGATACAAACTGGCCCGGGCCAGGTAATCGGCGGCGCTGGCATTGCCCAGCTCCAGCACGCGTTCGGCATCCACCAGAGCGGCCAGGTGGTCGTCGTTGGACAGGTGCAACTGGCGCAGATTACGCGACAGCCGTTGCAGGATCGATCGCGGCTCGGCGGTGTGCAGGTGGTCGGCCTGCAACTTGAGATTGGGCCCGTATTGGCGGGTCAGCAGGTCGCGGCAATCGTTGGGGTACAGGCGTCGGCCGCCGCAGGGGTCGAGCAGGTGATCGGCGCCCGGCACCCGCAACAGGAAGTGCCCCGGGAAGTTGACGCCCACCAGCGGAATGTCCAGGCGCCGCGCCAGCTCCAGGGCAATCAGCCCGAGAGCCAGCGGCTGCCCGCGTTTACGCTTCAACACCTTGTCCAGCAGCGCGGCGGCGGGGCGCAGCGGGGTGTGGTCATCCTGGGCGAACCCCAGGTCGTTCATGCGCCGCAACAACGGTTGTCCGAGTTCATCCGCCGGCAGCATCGGCATGCTGAGGCTGACCAATTGCTGCAATACCTTGAAGTCCTGCAGGATGGCCAAGGGGTCCACCGCCGGGTCGTGCTCGGCCGCCATCCACAGCGCGGCTTCAAACAGCGCGGGCGGTGACCGTTCCAGGCAGGCAAAAAAGGCGTCGCGGGGCTTCATTGGGTTCTCCGGCGGATGTCTCGTTTTAGCCTTGCTGTGAACTTTCGTCCAGTGCCTTAAGACAGGTCCTACCTGTTTATGTCGCAAACCCTTTAAAACCGGTGGTCTTATTCCTGCGCGCTTCAGCAGGGTTTCGCTGGCAGTCCTATACTTGGCGCCTACCAGAAGTGATTCGGGAGCTTGACGATGTTTGCGCTCATGCACAGCACCCGCCTTGAATCGCTGCACCTGAGCGTTGACCCGGCCACCGGGTTGAAGGCGGTCATTGCCATCCACAACAGCCGCCTGGGTCCCGCCCTTGGAGGCTGCCGGTACCTCTCTTACCCCGACGATGAAAGTGCCGTGGCGGATGCCGCGCGCCTGGCGCAGGGCATGAGCTACAAGGCCGCGCTGGCCGGTTTGCCGGTGGGTGGCGGCAACGCGGTGATCATCCGCCCCGCCCATGTGGAAAGCCGCGCGGCATTGTTTGAAGCCTTCGGCCGCTGCGTCGAGCAGCTGGATGGCCGCTACATCACCGCCATCGACAGCGGCACCTCGGTGGCCGACATGGATTGCATCGCCCAGCAGACCCGCTATGTCACCAGCACCACGGCGGCCGGCGATCCCTCGCCCCACGCGGCGATGGGCGTGTTCGCCGGCATCCGCACCACCGCGATGGCTCGCCTGGGCAGCGATAATCTGGAAGGTCTGCGCGTGGCGATCCAGGGCCTGGGCAACGTCGGTTATGCCCTGGCCGAGCAGCTGCACGCCGCCGGGGCTGAATTGCTGGTGAGCGACATCGACCACGGCAAGGTGCAACTGGCGATGGAACAACTGGGTGCGCACCCGATTGCCAACGAAGCCTTGCTCAGCACCCCATGCGATATCCTTGCGCCCTGCGGTGTGGGCGCGGTGTTCAACCGCTACACGGTCGCGCAGTTGCGATGCGCAGCGGTGGCCGGCTCCGCCAGTGCGCAACTGACCAACCTGCAAGTGGCCGATCAGTTGGAAGGCCGTGGGATTCTTTACGCGCCGGACTACGTGATCAACTCCGGTGGGCTGATCTACGTGGCTCTCAAGCACGGCGGCGCGGAGCTGGAAACCATCACCGCGCACCTGTCGAACATCGGCACGCGCCTGACCGAAATCTTCGCCCATGCCCAGGCTGAAAAACGCTCACCCGCGCGGGTAGCGGATGAGCTGGCGGAGCGCTTGCTGTACCGCTGAGGCGGGTCAAAGCTGATATTTCTCCCGGGCCAGTTGGCCCACGCCCATACGATCAAGGATGTGCATCGGGCACAGAATCGTGACCCGCACGGTTCCCGGCAGGCGGCTGATTTCAATCGAGCCGTTGATGGTCGCGCGGTTGCGCACTTCGTCGAGCGGCAGCCCGGTCACGGCGGCTGCGCGTTCCAGTCCGTTGTCTGTCGCGACGTTGAGATTGGTCCCACTGCCGATGAAGGTGATGGGCGCGTTCTCCTCGATCTCCACCTGGCCCCAGCGCTCCCCCAGTGCCTTCACCCGCAGGCGTTGCTCCGCGGTCATCGGGCGCGCCATGGGCGGCAGGTCATCGAGGTTTTGCAGCAGGATCGGCCCGTCCAGGCTCAGGCCCTTGATCACCTGCACCGTCAGTTCGGTTTCCCCCGACACATCGGTGGCATGCCCGGCAATTTCGCCATTGCCCTGTTGAGCATGCATATCGCCCATGTACACCCCGGCGCCGGGGACCTTCACCGGGCAGATCAGGATGCAGCCTTCGCGCACTGAGTTTGTGTCCATGTGGCCATCGGTTTTCGCGGCGTGCAGTTCATCGTGGGTCATGCTGTAGCGATGGGGCGCGCCCACCAGGTACTGGCCGAAGTCGCCGCAGTTGTGGGAATCCGGCAGATCCCGTGAAGGCGTGGTGCCGATGTTGCCCAGGAATGGGCGCATATGCGCGGCCAGGCCCGGGATATCGGCGCGGGCCAGGGAAAGGATCGAATGCTGGGCAGACAGTTCGGGCAGCGCCGACAGGTCCGATGCCTTGCCGGCCAGGCGATCCGCCACGGCCTGGTTGACCGTCAGGCTCACCTGATGCTCGGCATCCAGAACGATCACGTAACCATTGCTGAAACGAAACGCACTGACCTCGGCGCCACAGGCATCGCAACGAATGGCGTCATCGCCAATGCCTTCGACGTGGCTGGCGGGATGCTCTTGCCCGCAGTTGGAGCAGAACTTCGCGACGAACGGGTCGCCATGGTAGCGACCTTCGACAAAACTCATGACCCCCGAGGACGTGGCCAGGGAGGTGACGCGCATGCGCTTGATCTTCAGCGCCACCGCGTCGCCGATGTCGGCGCCGGCGATGAACACGGGCTGGGTCACTTCATGGCCACCCTCAAAGGCCGGCGTGATCATCGGGCCCCAGCAACCGGGCGGGGTGCCGGTGATCAAGGTGCCACCGTCGGCCAGCGGGCCGAGCATTTTCTGGCTGGGGCCGAGCAGCCCATTGGTGTAGGAGGTGACGGTGAGACGGTCAACAGAAGGGAGGTTATTCATTTTATTTTCCGGGCCCTGGGTGATTGAATGTTGAACAGGCTTCATCACTTAAGCGCCGATGTGTATCTGTCGTGTGTCGCGCTGCCGCGATTGCCGGTACGTGTGTATCTCAGGGGCATCCATACACACTCTGATACACCCGCAGTGGCGGACACGTGCAAATACAGATATCTCTGTTATCGGCTTATTTTTTCAAACCCATCAGAACGAGGTTGGCATGTCCAAACAAACAGCAGGGCGCTCCAGCGGGCGCATGATCACCTTCAAACGCCCGGATGGCGCGGACGTCAACGGCTACCTGGCCAGCCCGGCGGTACTCGAAGGCGCGCCGGCGATCGTGGTGATCCAGGAATGGTGGGGCGTAAACGATCAGATCAAGGGCGTGGCCAATCGACTGGCCGAATGCGGTTACCGCGTGTTGGTGCCGGACCTTTATCGCGGCGCGTCGACCGTGGAAGAGGAAGAGGCTCACCACCTGATGGATGGGCTGGATTTTGGTGACGCGGTTTCCCAGGACATCAAGGGGGCTGTGCAGTACTTGCAGGCGGATTCGAAAAAAGTCGGTGTGACCGGTTACTGCATGGGCGGGGCGTTGACATTGCTGGCGTTGAACGCGATTCCGGAAGTGGCTGCGGGCGTGGTGTGGTACGGCTTCCCGCCGCTGGAGTATCTGGATGCTTCGAAGATCAAGGCGCCGCTGATCGGGCACTGGGGCACGCAGGATGCCTTCTTCAATATCGACACCGTGGCGGAGCTGGAGTCAAAACTGCATGCTGCGGGTGTGGACGCGACTTTCCATCGCTACCTGGCGCGCCATGCGTTTGCCAACGAGACGGCGATTGGTGATGGTCGGATTGCAGACACGCAATACGATGCCGCCTGGTCGCAACTGGCGTGGGACCGCACGTTGACGTTCTTCGGCAAGACCTTGTGGCAGGCATGACACATGTGAAAGGCATCAACGCATAACCTGTGGCGAGGGAGCTTGTTGTGGTGAGGGAGCTTGCTGTGGCGAGGGAGCTTGCTCCCGCTGGAGTGCGCAGCGCTCCC
>NZ_JBSVWQ010000307.1:0-5702 GCF_054071215.1 Pseudomonas sp. SDO5522_S412
GCGAAGTGTCATTCGCCAGGTGTTTAGCTGACCCACCGCATTCGCGAGCAAGCCCGCTCCCACAGTTGACCGCATTCCAATCAACAGACCCCGCCGCGATTAAGCCCAATGTTTACAGCGCAATTTGCTCTAAAGCCCCACACTTTTTCCGGTCATCACTTTCTATACTGCGACATAAGGTCGCACATATATCCAGACCTTTCAGGCCAATTGGCCCGTGGGCGCTCCGCTGGGGGGCGATGGTAATAACGACAGGAGTGACTGGCATGATCCATCACGTCGTGGGACTTTTCACCCACCCCGATCAGGAATGGCGGGAAATTCGTGGCGATAAAGAAGAAAGCATCGGCCACATGTACCTCACCCACACGCTGATTCTCGCGGCCATCCCCGCTGTCTCAGCCTTTATCGGTACCACTCAGGTGGGTTGGGTCATCGGCAGCCGCGCCCCGGTGATGCTGACGGTGGAAAGCGCGTTGTGGATGACCCTCATGTCCTACGCGGCGATGCTCGGCGGCGTGGCGGTGATGGGCGCGTTCATTCACTGGATGGCCCGCACCTATGACGCCAACCCCAGCATGGCGCGCTGCGTGGCGTTTGCCACCTACACCGCGACACCGCTGTTTATCGGCGGGCTGGCGGCGCTGTACCCGCATATGTGGCTGGGCATGGTGGTGGGCACGGCGGCCATTTGCTACACGGTGTATCTGCTGTACGTGGGGCTGCCGACCTTCATGAACATCCACCCGGACGAGGGCTTCCTGTTTTCCAGCTCGGTACTGGCGGTAGGCCTGGTGGTGCTGGTGGCGATCATGGCCTTTACCGTGATCGTCTGGGGGCTGGGCGTAGGCCCGATCTACACCAACTGACGCGGTTTACCCGCAGGAAAAGCCACCGCAAGGTGGCTTTGTGCGTTATGCATGACCATTCGGCGCCTGACAGATTCGGATACACCCTTGTTTGCGGCATACTGGACATCTCTGGAGATATGTACAGCATGCCCGAGCAACTCAATACCCGCGTCGAAGATTGTTTCCTGCAAGCCGAATCCTTTTTCAAACGAAGCTTCAAACGCCCCCAGGTCAGCCTCAAGCTGCGGGGCCAGAAGGCCGGTGTCGCGCATTTGCACGAGAACCTGCTGCGCTTCAACCCGCAGCTCTACCGTGAAAACAGCCAACACTTCCTTAAACAGACAGTCGCCCATGAAGTGGCGCACCTGATTGCCCACCAATTGTTCGGCGAGCGCATCCAGCCCCATGGCGAGGAATGGCAGCTGATCATGCGTGGGGTTTACGAACTGCCGCCGGACCGCTGCCACACCTATGAAATCCAGCGGCGGCGCGTCACGCGGTATATCTACCGCTGTCCGTGTGCCGACAGTGACTTCCCGTTTTCGCCCCAGCGTCATGGGTTGGTGGGCCAGGGGCGGCGGTATTTGTGCCGCAGGTGCCGGCAGACTTTGGTGTTTACCGGGGAAACCCGCGTCGAGTGAGGTTTGTGGTGCTTGTATGGCCCTCTTCGCGAGCAAGCCCGCTCCCACATTTGATCGCATTCCAACGATGGAACTCGGTTGAATGTGGGAGCGGGCTTGCTCGCGAAGGGGCCGGCCCAGGCGCTACTGAACTACCTTGGCACGCCGCAAATCGTCTATCTGCTGAGCACTGAAGCCCAACTCCGCCAACACCTCATCGCTGTGAGCGCCCACCGCCGCGCCTATGTGCCTGGCCGCCGGCAAGCCCTCGGAAAACTTCAGCGGGCAGGCCATTTGCGCCTGGCTGGAACCATCGCCCCGCGGCACCTGGCTGACCAGCTCCCGGGATTTCAACTGCGGGTGTTCAACGGCCTCGCTCAGATTCAGCACCGGCTCGACACACGCATCAATCCCGGCAAACAGCTCACACAGCTCATCAAAGCTGCGTTTCTCGAACTCGACCTGCAACGCCAGCTTGAGGGCTTTCTGCTGCTCGGGTTTGGGCGACAGGCCCATTGCCGCCAATTCAGGGCGGCCAAGCGCCGTACACAACTGCTGCATAAACGCCGGCTCCAGACTGCCCACCGACAACCAGCGTCCTTCCCGCGATCGGTAATAGTCATAGAAACTGCCGCCATTGAGCACCTGGTTCTCCCACGCCGGCTCCACGCCGCACGCCAGGTAACCGGCGCCGGCCATGGCATTCAGGCTGAAGGCGCAGTCGGTCATGCTCACGTCCAGGTACTGCCCCACCCCACTGTGCTGCCGGGCAATCACCGCCGCCAGCAAACCGATCACCGCATGCAACGAGCCGCCCCCCACATCCGCCAACTGCACACCCAAGGGCAACGGCCCGCTGTCCTGGCGCCCGGTGTAGCTGGCAATGCCTGCCAGGGCCAGATAATTGATGTCATGGCCGGCGCGATCCTTGTAGGGGCCGGTCTGGCCGTAGCCGGTGATGGAGACGTAGATCAGCTTTGGGTTGATCGCCTTCAACGCCTCGTAACCCAGGCCCAGGCGCTCCATGACCCCGGGGCGGAACTGCTCGAGGACGATGTCGTAGTCCGCCACCAGTTGCCGCACGATCGCCACCGCCTCGGCCTGTTTGAGGTCCAGGGCCAGGCTGCGTTTGTTGCGGTTCAGATAGGCATGGCTGGCCGACACGCCCTGGTCATGGGGCGGCAGTACTCGCAGCAGGTCCATGCGTGTGGGGGATTCGATGCGCAACACCTCGGCGCCCATGTCGGCCAGCAGCAACGAGGCGAACGGCCCCGGCAGCAAGGTGGAGAAATCCAGTACTTTGAGGGACGCCAAGGGACCTGACATGCGGACTCCGATTCCGATTCGATTGGCCACAGAGTAGGCAAACCCGGCGGTCGGCGGCAATCACATAAACCATCATCCGAAGTGACTGATGCTTCCCGAAGGCATAAAAAAACCCATCCGAAGATGGGTTTTTCACAAACGCTGCAGCCTTACTTGACGGCAGTTGGAGCCGGGCCTTCGGCCACGCCCAGGTCGTCTTCTTCACGGGTGTCGGAGATACCGCGACCACCGGAAGCCAGTTCGACTTTCAGCTTGTCTTCGTCCAGTTCCTTGACCCACTTGGCCACAACCAGGGTTGCAACAGCGTTGCCAACCAGGTTGGTCAGTGCGCGGGCTTCGGACATGAAGCGGTCGATACCGAGGATCAGCGCCAGGCCGGCAACCGGCAGGTGGCCAACAGCCGACAGGGTAGCGGCCAGTACGATGAAGCCACTACCGGTCACGCCAGCAGCGCCCTTGGACGACAGCAGCAGTACCAGCAACAGGGTGATCTGGTGGGTGATGTCCATGTGGGTGTCAGTCGCCTGGGCGATGAACACGGCAGCCATGGTCAGGTAGATCGAAGTACCGTCCAGGTTGAAGGAGTAGCCAGTCGGGATAACCAGGCCGACTACCGACTTCTTGGCGCCCAGGCGTTCCATCTTGATCAGCATGCGTGGCAGTGCGGATTCGGACGAGGAAGTACCCAGTACGATCAGCAGTTCTTCACGGATGTAGCGGATCAGTTTCAGGACGCTGAAGCCGTGTGCGCGGCAGATGGCGCCCAATACCAGCACCACGAACAGGATGCAGGTGATGTAGAAGCAGATCATCAGCTGACCGAGCTGCACCAGCGAACCTACGCCGTAGGCACCGATGGTGAACGCCATGGCGCCCAGGGCACCGAGTGGCGCGAGCTTCATGATCATGTTGATGATGTTGAACATCACGTGGGCGAAACGATCGATGAAGTCCAGCACCGGCTTGCCGTAGGCACCCAGGCGGTGCAGGGCGAAACCGAAGATCACCGAGAACATCAGCACTTGCAGGATGTCACCGGTAGCGAACGCGCCAACGATAGTGTTCGGGATCACGTTCAGCAGGAAGCCAACGATGCTCTGGTCGGCACCGGCAGTCACGTAGGCCGCGACTTTGGAGGCGTCCAGGGTAGCCACGTCGATATGCATGCCGGCGCCCGGTTGCACGACGTTGACCACGACCAGGCCGATCAGCAGGGCGATGGTGGAGACGATTTCGAAGTACAGCAGCGCGTAGCCGCCGGTCTTGCCGACCGATTTCATGCTTTGCATGCCAGCGATGCCGCTGACAACGGTGCAGAAGATGATCGGGGCGATGACCATTTTGATCAGCTTGATGAAGCCGTCACCCAGTGGCTTGAGGGCCACGCCGGTCTGCGGGTAGAAGTGACCGAGCAAAATACCGATAACGATTGCAACGATCACCTGGAAATACAGGGATTTGTACAGTGGCTGACGAGTCGTCATTGCAAAGTTCCTCAATCGTCCCGTGTGGCAAATATCCGCCATTGCCCACGACACTTGAATTGCGAACCCTCCTGCACTGGAGGGATTTGTTGTTTGAGAGCCTGCTCGAGGCGGTCTCCCTGCGCTCTGTATCGCAAGCGTCGTGCCACTTCTGCTGAAACTCCCTGAAGGCCTTTAGACATCAGCGCTCGGGCGATTTCCAGCTTAAGGTTATGCCTACAGACAGTGGCGGATTTCCGCCTGCTCGCCTGATCTCGTCCTACAATTTGGCGGATATCCGCCTTGTTGCACCCGCCCGGGGTGGCTAACATCCGCCACTCAATGGACGAGGCCCCTCATGCGTGAACGAACCATCGCCAGTCACTACGCCCGAGCCGCTCTCGGCGGTGCTCGCCGGGCCGGCTACGATTATTCGGGCCTGCTGCAGCAGGTCGGCATCACTGCGGAACTGCTGAGCGAGCCCCGCGCCCGCATCGCCCCCGAGCAATTCACCCAGTTGTTGCAAATGCTGTGGCTGGCGCTGGATGACGAATACCTGGGCTTCGCCGAAGGCCCGAGCAAGCGCGGCACCTTCGCCATGATGTGCCACGCGCTGATTCACTGCCGCACCCTGGAGAAGGCTCTGGAACGCGGCTTATTATTTTATAGCCTATTCCCGCAGGGTCCGCGCTGGCGTCTGACACGTGAAGGGGAAATGGCCCGCCTGAGCCTGGACGATTCGCAACTCTGGGACCCGGATCACTTCCTCAGCGAATGCCTGCTGGTGATCTGGCATCGACTCGGC
The DNA here is from genome assembly GCF_054071215.1 of Pseudomonas sp. SDO5522_S412. Taxonomy (NCBI): domain Bacteria; kingdom Pseudomonadati; phylum Pseudomonadota; class Gammaproteobacteria; order Pseudomonadales; family Pseudomonadaceae; genus Pseudomonas; species Pseudomonas sp. SDO5522_S412. The sequence continues at coordinate 5,066 of NZ_JBSVWQ010000307.1, forward strand.
AGTTGGCTGATTGGCCAGCGCATCCGCCTGCACCAGGCCACCTTCAGCTACCCGACGCCGGCCCATGCCGGTGAGTACGACTTGCTGTTCCCCTGCCCGCAGGTATTCGCGGCACCCACCAGCAGCCTGGTGTTCCCCAGCCGCTACCTGAGCCTGCCGTTGTTGCAGGACGAGCGCACCCTCAAGCATTTCCTCGAACGCTCCCCGGCCGACCTGCTGTCGCGGCCGGATGAAGGCGACAGCCTGAGCAGCCAGTTGCGCCGCCTATTGAGCCGCGACCGCACGCCCTGGCCTGACCTCGAAGCCGTCGCCCAGCACCTGCATATCAGCCCGCAGACCCTGCGTCGGCATTTGCGGGAGGAAGGCACCAGCTTTCAGGCGCTCAAGGATGAGTTGCGCCGGGACATTGCGATCTATCATTTGGGGCGGGCGGATTTGTCGTTGCAGGAAATCGCCGAGCAGCTGGGGTTTTCCGAACCGTCGGCGTTTCATCGGGCGTTCAAGAAGTGGACCGGGCTGACGCCGGGGGCCTATAGAGCACAAGAAACCTAGGTGTGTATTGATGCGACTGGCCTCTTCGCGAGCAAGCCCGCTCCCACATTTGACCGAGTTCCACCTTGGGAATGCCATCGAATGT
>NZ_JBSVWQ010000308.1:0-5674 GCF_054071215.1 Pseudomonas sp. SDO5522_S412
TCAGTCAATGCATCTGGCGACTGAACCACCGCATTCGCGAGCAAGCCCGCTCCCACATTTGATCTTCATCGCTGTCTGGATGGTGCATATCCCCGCCTTTTCGGCCAAGCGGACTGCCGTTATCAGCCGTTTGTCGTTATACTCGTCGGCTTTCAAAAGTTCGCCAACGAGTGCTGCCCGCCATGGAAATCAACCCGATCCTTAACACCATCAAGGACCTGTCCGAGCGCTCCGAAACTATTCGGGGGTATCTTTGACTACGATCAAAAGCATGAGCGTCTGACCGAAGTCAATCGCGAGCTTGAAGATCCGGCTGTCTGGAACAAACCTGAATACGCCCAGGAACTGGGCCGCGAGCGCGCTGCGCTGGCGCAGATCGTCGACACCCTCGACGAATTGAACACCGGTCTGGGCGATTGCCGCGACCTGCTGGACATGGCCGTCGAAGAAAACGACGAAGGCGCAGTGGGCGATGTCGTCGCCGAGCTGGCCCGTCTCGAGGAAAACCTCGCCAAACTCGAATTCCGCCGCATGTTCAGCCATGAAATGGACCCGAACAACGCCTACCTGGACATCCAGGCCGGTTCCGGCGGCACCGAAGCCCAGGACTGGGCCAACATCCTGTTGCGCATGTACCTGCGCTGGGCCGACAAACGCGGTTTCGACGCGACCATCATGGAACTGTCGGCCGGTGAAGTCGCCGGCATCAAGGGCGCGACCGTGCACATCAAGGGCGAATACGCCTTTGGCTGGCTGCGGACCGAGATCGGCGTACACCGCCTGGTGCGCAAGAGCCCGTTCGACTCCGGCAACCGTCGCCACACGTCGTTCTCCGCTGTTTTCGTCTCGCCAGAGATCGACGACAAGGTGGAAATCGAGATCAACCCGGCAGACCTGCGGATCGACACCTACCGTTCCTCCGGTGCCGGTGGCCAGCACGTAAACACCACCGACTCGGCCGTACGTATTACCCACGTACCGACCAATACCGTGGTGAGCTGCCAGAACGAACGTTCCCAGCACGCGAACAAGGACACCGCCATGAAAATGCTGCGGGCCAAGTTGTACGAGCAGGAAATGCAGAAACGCAACGCCGCGTCCCAGGCGCTGGAAGACACCAAGTCGGATATCGGCTGGGGTCACCAGATCCGCTCGTATGTGCTCGACGCGTCGCGGATCAAGGATCTGCGTACCAACATTGAACGCAGCGACTGCGACAAGGTGCTCGACGGTGATATCGACGAATACCTGGAAGCCAGCCTGAAATCTGGCCTGTAACTCCTTTGTAGGAGCCGGCTTGCCGGCGATCCCCGGCCGCAGGCCGGGGACAACGAACCTGATGGAAAATTTAAAGACATGAGCGACCAACAACTCGACCCGCAAGCCCTGCAACAGGAAGAAAACTCCCTGATCGCCCTGCGCAAGGAAAAGCTTGCTGCCGAGCGCGCCAAGGGCAATGCCTTCCCGAACGACTTCCGCCGCGAAAACTACTGCGATGCCTTGCAGAAACAGTACGCGGACAAGACCAAGGAAGAGCTGGCAGAGGCTGCAATCCCGGTCAAGGTTGCCGGTCGCATCATGCTCAACCGTGGCTCGTTCATGGTGATCCAGGACATGACCGGTCGCATCCAGGTCTACGTCAACCGTAAAACCCTGTCCGAAGAAACCCTGGCCTCGGTGAAAACCTGGGACATGGGCGACATCATTGCCGCCGAAGGCACCCTGGCCCGTTCCGGCAAGGGTGACCTGTACGTTGAAATGACCAGCGTGCGCCTGCTGACCAAATCCCTGCGCCCGCTGCCGGACAAGCACCACGGCCTGACCGACACCGAGCAGCGCTATCGCCAGCGCTACGTTGACCTGATCGTCAACGAAGAAGTGCGCCAGACCTTCCGCGTGCGTTCGCAGGTTATTGCGCACATCCGCAGCTTCCTGATGAAGCGCGACTTCCTCGAAGTTGAAACGCCGATGCTGCAAACCATCCCGGGTGGTGCCGCAGCCAAGCCGTTCGAAACCCACCACAACGCGCTGGACATGGAAATGTTCCTGCGTATTGCGCCTGAGCTGTACCTCAAGCGGCTTGTTGTTGGCGGCTTCGAAAAAGTGTTCGAGATCAACCGCAACTTCCGTAACGAAGGCGTTTCGACCCGTCACAACCCTGAATTCACCATGTTGGAGTTCTACCAGGCCTACGCCGACTACGAAGACAACATGGACCTGACCGAGGAACTGTTCCGCGAACTGGCGCAACTGGTCCTGGGCACCACCGACGTGCCATACGGCGACAAGGTGTTCCACTTCGGCGAGCCGTTCGTGCGCCTGTCGGTGTTCGACTCGATCCTCAAGTACAACCCTGAGCTGACCGCCGATGACCTGAACGACATCGACAAGGCCCGCGCCATCGCCAAGAAAGCCGGCGCCAAGGTGCTGGGCTTCGAAGGCCTGGGCAAATTGCAGGTGATGATTTTCGAAGAGCTGGTGGAGCACAAGCTGGAGCAGCCGCACTTCATTACCCAGTACCCGTTCGAAGTGTCGCCGCTGGCCCGTCGCAACGATGACAACCCGAACGTCACCGACCGTTTCGAGCTGTTCATCGGCGGCCGTGAAATCGCCAACGCCTACTCCGAGCTGAACGATGCCGAAGACCAGGCCGAGCGCTTCATGGCCCAGGTGGCCGACAAGGACGCTGGCGACGACGAGGCGATGCACTACGACGCCGACTTCGTACGCGCCCTGGAATACGGCATGCCGCCTACCGCCGGTGAAGGTATCGGCATCGACCGGTTGGTGATGTTGTTGACCAACTCGCCGTCGATCCGTGACGTGATCTTGTTCCCGCACATGCGGCCACAAGCGTAACCGTAGCGAAATCCGAAGCCGCCTTTTATAAGGCGGCTTTTTTATGTGGCGTTTATAAGCGTCAAGTAAACAGCGCCAGGTGATCGTTCCCACGCTCTGCGTGGGAACGCAGCCCGTGACGCTCCGCGTCACAGTGTGGAGGAAGATCCGTCGTGAACCGCGTAATGGCTCAAAAGGGTGCCGCCGGCATTGCCGCTGCCGTGGCTGAAAGTGTTCAGTACCAGGGCCGCAAGGCCAGTCGCCGGGGCAGTGAGCAGCGCAGGCAGGACATTCTCGATGCAGCGATGCGCATCGTGGTACGCGAAGGCGTGCGTGCCGTGCGTCACCGTGCGGTGGCGGCGGAAGCCGGTGTGCCGTTGTCGGCCACCACCTATTACTTCAAGGACATCGACGACCTGCTCACCGACACCTTCGCCCAATATGTGGAGCGCAGCGCCGCGTTCATGGGCAAGTTGTGGGTGCGTAACGAAGGCCTGCTGCGCGAGATGGTGGCTTATGGCGACGGCAGCCCGCAGTCGCGCTCGCAACTGGCCGATGACATCGCGCGCCTGACCGCCGATTACGTGCAACGCCAATTGCTCAACCGCCGTGAGCACCTGATGGCCGAGCAGGCGTTTCGCCAGGAAGCGCTGCTGAACCCGCGCCTGGCCGAGCTGGTGCGCTCCCACCAGCAAATCCTGCTGCAGGGCACTTGCCAGTTTTTCCAGGTATTGGGTTCCCGCGAGCCGCAACAGGATGCCAAAGTGTTGACGGCGATTATCGGTCGGATGGAATATCAGGGCCTGCTGGGCGGCTCAGAGCCTCTGACCAGCGAAGAAATGCTTGAGATCCTCAAGCGTTACATGCATTTGGTGTTGGCTTCGGTCTGACACAGGGGATTGTCCAATGAAAGCCTGGCGCGTCGTCGTGATCGCCTTGTCGTTCCTGTTGCTCAGCGGTTGCCTGGTGACCTTCAAGGACCCGTTGCCCGCCAGCGAGGCGGCGCCTGATGGTCTGCTTGGCAAATGGGCCAGCAAAAATGCCTGGGGTGAGCCGCTCAACCTGCAAATCAGCCGCGTCGGTAAGCACCGCTACAAAGCCGTGAGCTACCCTAAGGCCAAGCCGGGCCAGCGGGATGAATACCTGTTCACGGTTTCCCGGCATGGCAGCCGCTGGTATCTGTCGGCGCCATTGCCGGCCAGGTTCGGCGGGCATTACATCCTCGCCGGGTTCGAATTGAATGATGAGCACGAGCTGGTGGTCTACAACCTCGACCTGGATCAGGTCCACCAGGCGGTCGGCCAGAAGGTCCTGAGTGGCAGCACCGTCGAAACCGTCGAGGGTGCAGGTGTGTTGATCGACAGTTCCATGGCCCGGGTATTTGCGTACCTGGATGATCCGGCCAATGCCGATGTGTTCGTCGAAGCCGTGCGCTACCAGCGTGCAGGCAAATAACGTTTAAAGAGGAAGTACCGGGTGGACGATTACCAGCAGACGATACGCGCCTTGTCCGATCGCATTGTGCTGGCGCAAACACCGATTCGCGTCCTCGACGCCGTGAAGTGGGACGAGAATATTCGCCAGGGATTCCTCAAGGCCAAGGGCAAGGAAATGCCGGCGGTGGACCGCGACTACTACCTGACCCGGCCGCTGTCGTTCGATTCCAGCGCGGTGAAGCTGGAGTTCCAGAACATCGAGCGTGACATCACCCGCCAGCTTGGCCAGTTCAACCCGGTCGGGCAGATCATGCGGCGCATGTGCAAGGAGTACCGCATGGTGGTGCGCATGCTTGAAGCGCGGGGCACCGAGGATTTCGGCCTGATCTCCCAGGAGCTGTACGGTGCCGCTTCCGATGCGTTCCATGCCGGTGACCCGACCCTGGCCGACCTCGGCCTGATGATGTCGGACTACCTGAACAATATCGATGGCCGTGGCGACCTCAAGGACGAAGCCAAGACCCTGACCGCCAAGGACGCCGTCAACCTGCTGCAGAGCCGCCTGAACAAGGTATTCGGCGAGGCCGAGGAAACCATCCGGGTGTTCGAGTCCGACGGTATCGTGGCGGATGCGGCGGCAGGTGCCGACTACATCAAGATCCGCGCCGACGCGATGTTCAACGACCGCGACGTGCGCGCCCTGGAGGTCCATGAAGGCCTGGTGCACGTGGGCACCACCCTCAATGGGCAAAACCAGCCGATCTGCACCTTCCTGTCCAAGGGCCCGCCCTCGTCGACCGTGACCCAGGAAGGCCTGGCGATCCTGATGGAAATCATCACCTTCGCCTCCTACCCCAGCCGCCTGCGCAAGCTGACCAACCGCACTCGCGCCATTCATATGGTGGAGCAGGGAGCCGACTTCCTGCAGGTGTTCGAATTCTTCCGCGAGCAGGGCTTTGAGATGGCGGAAAGCTACGGCAACGCCAGCCGGGTTTTCCGTGGGTCGACGCCTACGGGTCTGCCGTTTACCAAGGATTTGTCCTACCTCAAGGGCTTTATCATGGTTTACAACTACATTCAGTTGGCCGTGCGCAAAGGCAAGCTGGAGCAAGTGCCGTTGTTGTTCTGCGGCAAGACCACCCTGGAAGACATGCGTACCCTGCGCCAACTGGTGGACGAAGGCCTGGTGGTGCCACCCAAATACCTGCCGGATCAGTTCCGCGACATGAATGCGTTGGCGGCGTGGATGTGTTTCTCCAACTTCCTCAACCATTTGAGCCTGGACCGGATCGAGGCGGATTACTCCAATATCCTTTAACGATATCTCTGAAGGAACTCAGTCAAAATGTGGGAGCGGGCTTGCTCGCGAATGCGGTGTATCAGCAACAGATGTGGTTACT
>NZ_JBSVWQ010000309.1:0-5663 GCF_054071215.1 Pseudomonas sp. SDO5522_S412
CCAATGCATATATGGCTGATCCACCGCATTCGCGAGCAAGCCCGCTCCCACATTTGACCAGTGGTGTTCTTCAGATGACGAACAGGTCCACAAACCGGTTTACCGCAGTGGCCTCAAGCCGTGCCTGATCCTTGCACAGCGCAAAAATCTCGGCACTGCGCTGCGCGGTAAACCGGGTCGCCAGGTTGGCCGTGAACTTGTCTTCCAGCAACGGAATGCCATCCACCCGACGGCGACGGTGGCCAATCGGGTATTCCACGGCCACCTGTTCGGTGCTGGAACCATCCTTGAAGAACACCTGCACCGCATTGGCGATGGAGCGCTTGTCGGCCTCCAGGTATTCGCGGCTGTAGCGCGGCTCCTCGACAATCACCATCTTTTCGCGCAGCTCATCGATGATCGGATGGGCCGCGTGGAATTCATCTTCGTATTGCTCGGCCACCAGGTTGCCAAACGCCAGCGGTACGGCGGTCATGTACTGGAGGCAATGATCGCGGTCCGCCGCGTTGGCCAACTGCCCGACCTTGGAGATGATCCGGATCGCCGATTCGTGAGTGGTGATCACAATCCTGTCGATCTCATGCAGGCGGTGCTTCACCTGTGGGTGCAGGGTGACTGCTGCCTCGCAGGCGGTTTGTGCGTGGAACTCGGCGGGGAAGCTGATCTTGAACAGTACGTTCTCCATCACATACGTGCCGTAGGGCTGCGACAGGCTGAAGGCGCGCTTGTCTTCGGGCTTGAGCGCCAGGTCCTTGTTGGTGTGGCTGAACAGCACGTCATAGAAGCCCCACTGCGGCGCGCTCAACACACCGGGAATGCCCATCTCGCCGCGCATGGCGATATCCGCCAGGCGCACCCCGCGACTCGACGCATCCCCCGCCGCCCACGACTTGCGCGAACCGGCATTCGGCGCATGACGATAAGTACGCAATGCCTGGCCATCGACAAACGCCTGGGACAGGGCCGACAGCAGTTGCTCACGGTTGGCGCCCATCAGCTTGGCGGTGACGGCGGTGGAGGCGACTTTCACCAGCAGCACGTGGTCAAGGCCGACACGGTTGAAGGAGTTTTCCAGGGCAATCACACCCTGGATTTCGTGGGCCATGATCATCGCCTCAAGCACTGCCCGCACGGTCAGCGGTGCGTCGCCGTTGGCCACGCGTTTTTGCGAGAGATGGTCGGCGACCGCGAGGATGCCACCGAGGTTATCGGAAGGGTGACCCCATTCGGCGGCAAGCCAGGTGTCATTGTAGTCGAGCCAGCGCACGATGCAGCCGATGTCCCATGCGGCCTTGACCGGGTCCAGGCGGAACGAGGTGCCCGGCACCCGTGCGCCGAACGGCACCACCGTGCCTTCGACGATCGGCCCCAGGTGCTTGGTGCACTCCGGGAAACGCAGGGCCAGCAGGCCGCAACCGAGGGTGTCCATCAGGCAGTTGCGGGCGGTGTCGAGGGCATCGCGGGATTCGATCCTGAAACTCAGTACGTAGTCGGCGATGTCCTGCAGGACCTGGTCGTAGTCGGGGCGGTTGTTCTGGTCGACGTTGGCGCTCATGGCAGTACTCCAAAGTGGGTTAGGTGTGGTCCATCCTCAGGGTCAGGGTGATCGTTCCCACGCTCTGCGTGGGAACGCCGCCTTGGACGCTCTGCGTCCCGTAAAAGGGTGACGCAGAGCGTCACGGGATGCATTCCCACGCAGAGCGTGGGAACGATCGGTTAGAAAGCGTCGCCGGGGACGCGTACGAACCCTTCCATCAACACTCGCGCACTGCGGCTCATGATGGCTTTTTTCACGACCCATTCACCGTCGACCTGGCTGGCCTCGGCGCCTACGCGCAATGTCCCGGAGGGATGCCCGAACCGCACCGCATTACGCTCCACGCCGCCCGCCGCCAAATTCACCAGCGTGCCGGAAATCGCCGCCGCCGTGCCAATCGCCACCGCCGCCGTGCCCATCATCGCGTGGTGCAACTTGCCCATGGACAGCGCCCGCACCAGCAGGTCGACATCGCCCGCCTTGATCGCCTTGCCGCTGGACGCCACGTAGTCCGCAGGCCGCGCCACAAACGCCACCTTCGGCGTGTGCTGACGCTGGGCCGCTTCGTCCAGGTGTTTGATCAAGCCCATGCGCAGCGCACCATGGGCGCGGATGGTTTCAAACATCGCCAGGGCCTTGGGGTCGCCATTGATCGCGCCCTGCAGCTCGGTGCCGGTGTAACCCAGGTCCTGGGCGTTGATGAAGATGGTGGGAATCCCGGCATTGATCAGCGTCGCCTTGAATGTGCCGACACCCGGCACTTCCAGGTCATCCACCAGATTGCCGGTAGGGAACATCGAGCCACCGCCGCCCTCTTCTTCCGCCGCCGGGTCCATGAATTCCAACTGCACCTCGGCGGCCGGGAAGGTCACGCCGTCGAGTTCGAAGTCGCCGGTTTCCTGCACCGCACCGTCGGTGATCGGTACGTGAGCGATGATGGTCTTGGCGATATTCGCCTGCCACACCCGCACCACGGCCACGCCGTTGTGCGGAATGCGCGCGGCATCTACCAGGCCGGCGCTGATGGCGAACGAACCCACCGCCGCCGACAGGTTGCCGCAGTTGCCGCTCCAGTCCACGAACGGTTTGTCGATGGACACCTGGCCGAACAGGTAATCCACGTCGTGATCGGCGCGGGTACTTTTGGCCAGGATCACGGTTTTGCTGGTGCTGGAAGTCGCGCCGCCCATGCCGTCGATTTGCTTGTCATACGGGTCGGGGCTGCCGATCACCCGCAACAACAACGCATCCCGCGCCGCGCCCGGCACCTGGGCCGACTCGGGCAAATCCTTGAGGCTGAAAAACACGCCTTTACTGGTGCCGCCACGCATGTAGGTGGCGGGAATCTTGATCTGCGGTACGTGTGCCATGGTGGTCCTCATGGGCCGGGGCGTTGACCCCGGCCGCAGTTATCAGGCAGTTACAGCCGATTCCAGGAAGTCCTGGGCAAAACGTTGCAACACGCCGCCCGCCTCGTAGATCGACACTTCTTCAGCCGTGTCCAGCCGGCAGGTCACCGGCACCTCGACACGCTCGCCGTTCTTGCGGTTGATCAGCAACGTCAGTTGCGCACGCGGGGTGCGTTCGCCGATCACGTCGTAGGTTTCCGTGCCGTCGATCTTCAGGGTCTTGCGGTCGGTGCCCGGCAGGAACTCCAGCGGCAGCACGCCCATGCCCACCAGGTTGGTGCGGTGGATGCGCTCGAAACCTTCGGCGGCAATCGCTTCAACACCGGCCAGGCGTACGCCCTTGGCCGCCCAGTCCCGGGACGAACCCTGGCCGTAGTCGGCGCCGGCAATGATGATCAGCGGCTGCTTGCGCTCCATGTAGGTTTCGATGGCTTCCCACATGCGCGTGACCTTGCCTTCCGGCTCCAGGCGCGCCAGCGAACCCTGCTTGACCTTACCGTCTTCAACCACCATTTCATTGAACAGTTTCGGGTTGGCGAAGGTGGCGCGCTGCGCGGTCAAGTGGTCGCCACGATGGGTCGCGTAAGAGTTGAAGTCGACTTCCGGCAGGCCCATTTTCGCCAGGTATTCGCCCGCGGCGCTGCCCGGCATGATCGCGTTGGACGGCGACAGGTGATCGGTGGTGATGTTGTCCGGCAGCACCGCCAGCGGGCGCATGCCCTTGAGCGGACGTGCACCGGCCAGGGCACCTTCCCAGTACGGCGGGCGACGGATGTAGGTGCTCTGCGGGCGCCAGTCGTACAGCGGCGTGACCTTCGGGCCGGTGTCTTCGTGGATCGCGAACATCGGGATGTACACCTGGCGAAACTGCTCCGGCTTGACCGACGCCTTGACCACCGCGTCGATTTCTTCGTCGCTTGGCCAGATGTCCTTGAGGCGGATTTCCTTGCCGTTGGCGTCCAGGCCCAGCACGTCTTTTTCGATGTCGAAACGGATGGTGCCGGCAATCGCATAGGCCACCACCAGCGGCGGCGACGCGAGGAACGCTTGCTTGGCGTACGGGTGGATACGGCCGTCGAAGTTGCGGTTACCCGAAAGCACGGCGGTGGCGTACAGGTCGCGGTCGATGATCTCTTGCTGGATCACCGGGTCGAGTGCGCCGGACATGCCGTTGCAGGTGGTGCAGGCGAACGCCACGACACCAAAACCGAGTTGCTCCAGTTCGGTGGTCAGCCCGGCTTCGTCGAGGTACATCGCGACGGTTTTCGAACCCGGTGCCAGGGACGACTTGACCCACGGCTTGCGGGCCAGGCCGAGCTTGTTGGCATTGCGTGCCAGCAGGCCGGCGGCAATCACGTTGCGCGGGTTGCTGGTGTTGGTGCAACTGGTGATGGCCGCGATGATCACCGCGCCGTCGGGCATTTGCCCCGGCACGTCATCCCACTGGCCGGAGATGCCCTTGGCCGCCAGGTCGCTGGTGGCGACGCGGGCGTGGGGGTTGCTCGGGCCGGCCATGTTGCGCACCACCGAGGACAAATCGAAGCTCAGGCCACGCTCGTATTGCGCGCCCTTGAGGTCGTCCGCCCACAGGCCGGTGTGGCGAGCGTACTGCTCCACCAGGGTGACTTGCTCGTCTTCACGACCGGTGAGTTTCAGGTAGGCGATGGTCTGTTGGTCGATGTAAAACATCGCGGCGGTGGCGCCATATTCCGGGGCCATGTTGGAGATGGTGGCGCGGTCGCCCAGAGTCAGCGCCGAAGCACCTTCACCGAAGAACTCCAGCCACGCACCGACGACCTTCTGCTTGCGCAGGAACTCGGTCAGCGCCAGCACCATGTCGGTGGCGGTGATGCCCGGTTGCAGCTTGCCCGTCAGCTCCACGCCAACACTTTCCGGCAGGCGCATCCACGAGGCGCGGCCGAGCATCACGCTCTCTGCTTCAAGGCCGCCAACGCCGATGGCGATCACGCCCAAGGCATCAACGTGAGGCGTGTGGCTGTCGGTGCCGACGCAAGTATCCGGGAAGGCCACGCCGTCACGCACCTGGATCACCGGAGACATTTTCTCCAGGTTGATCTGGTGCATGATGCCGTTGCCCGGCGGGATCACGTCGACGTTCTTGAAGGCCTTTTTGGTCCACTCGATAAAGTGGAAACGGTCTTCGTTGCGGCGGTCTTCGATGGCGCGGTTTTTCTCGAACGCCTGCGGGTCAAAACCACCGGCTTCGACGGCCAGGGAGTGGTCGACGATCAGTTGGGTCGGCACCACCGGGTTGACCTGGGCCGGGTCACCGCCTTGCAGGGCGATGGCGTCGCGCAGGCCGGCAAGGTCCACCAGGGCGGTCTGGCCGAGGATGTCGTGGCACACCACGCGGGCCGGGAACCATGGGAAATCGAGGTCGCGCTTGCGTTCGATCAGTTGGCTCAAGGAGGCATTGAGGGTTGCGGGGTCGCAGCGACGCACCAGGTTCTCCGCGAGTACGCGGGAGGTGTACGGCAGTGTGGCGTAGGCGCCGGGGGTGATTGCATCGACTGCCGCGCGGGCGTCAAAGAAATCGAGGCGGCTGCCGGGGAGCGGTTTGCGGTGTTCAGTGTTCATCGTCAGGACTCGGTCACAGTAGTTGCAAAAGGAAGAACCGGTGCTGATCCAAGGTGGAATGCGATCAAAATGTGGGAGCGGGCTTGCTCGCGAAGGCGGTGTGTCATTCAACACACATG
>NZ_JBSVWQ010000310.1:0-5658 GCF_054071215.1 Pseudomonas sp. SDO5522_S412
TTTCAGTCAATGTATCCGGCGACTGATTCACCGCCTTCGCGAGCAAGCCCGCTCCCACATTTGATCTCCATGGCTCCTGGATGATTACTCGGCATACGCCCAGGTCATCCGAAACGATGCCCCGCCCCACTCCGAATCCAGCACTTCAACCTGCCCGCCATGCCATTGGCACACCCGCCGCACCAGCGCCAGGCCGAGGCCGAAGCCACCGGTGCGGCGGTCACGGCTGGCGTCCAGGCGCAGGAACGGCTCGAAAATCTTCCCTCGCCCTTCCACCGGCACACCGGGCCCATCGTCATTCACTCGAACTTCATAGCCGGTGCCAAACTTCACCAGCGACACTTCCACACGCCGGTCTGCATAGCGAATTGCATTGCGCAACAGGTTGATCACCGCCCGTGCCATAAAGCGCGGCTCGATACGGATGTAATCGACTTCACAGGTGCGCAGCAGCAACTGCACGCCTGCCGCCTCGGCCTCCAGGGCGACGCTGCCGATCACACTGTCGAGCCAGCTGTGGGCCTCGATGCTTTCCCGGGTGATCTGCGTGGCGCCGCGTTCCAGGCTGGCGTAGGTCAACAGTTCCGAGACCATTTCTTCCAGCTCGCCGAGGTCGGCATACATGTCGGCGATCAGTGCGCGGCTCTCCCGTGGATCGGCCTGTTGCTTGAGCTGGTCGAGCTCAAACGACAGCCGCGCAATCGGCGTACGCAGCTCGTGAGACACGGCGTTGGTCAACTCGCGCTGGTTGGCGATCAGGCTTTCAATGCGCTCGGCCATCTGGTTGAAGTGCCCCGCCAGCTCGCGCACGGTAGAACGGCGCGGCAGCAGGATGCGCGAGCCGAGATCGTTGTCACCGAAACGTTGCGCGGCCAGGCGGATATGCTCCAGGTCACGCCAATGGGGCCGAACCCAGAAGTACAGGACAATCGCCAGGCACAGGCCGAGAAAGCCATAGGCCCACATGTACAGCCACTTGGGCTCTTCCGGCAGTTTGATTTCCAGCAGTTGGTGGCCGCCGTCGATGTTGGAGATGAACTCCATGAAATCCCCACGCACCACCAACTCGCCACTGGCCAGCAGTTGCTGTTCACGCTCGGTGAGTTTCAGCCTGTCCCGCTGCACCAGCGCCAGGCGCAGCCCATAGTGCGGTTGCAACTCGGCCAGGCGGGCGGCGCGCGCTTCCCCTGTCACCGGCCGCAATTGTTCCACCACCCCATACGCCGGGCCGCGCAGGGCTTCGCGGTTGTAGGTTTCGTTGGCTTCCGGCAACAGCTCATCGAAGGTGTAGTTCACCAGCCAGATCGCCCCGGCCAAGCCAATGGCCAGGATGATATACAGACGCAGAAACAGCCTTAACATCTAGACCTCCCAGGCGAACGGATTGAACAGGTAGCCCTTGCCCCAGATGGTCTTGATGCACACCGGCTCCCGGGGGTTGTCATTGAGCTTGCCGCGTAGCTTGCTGATGTACACGTCGACGCTGCGGTTGAGCCCGTCAAAGGCAATACCGCGCATGCGGTTGAGAATGTCATCGCGGGAGAGGATTTTCCCGGCGGCGCTGGCCAGCAACCACAGCAGTTCGAATTCCATGGTGGTCAGGTCGATCTTCTCCCCGCCCAGGCTCACCACCCGGCAACTGCGGTCGATGGCCAGGCGGCCGAACTCAAGGGCGCCGCGCACCGTGGGTTCCGGCGCCTGGCGACGTTGCAGGGCGCGCAGGCGAGCCAGCAGCACAGGCGGCTTGATCGGCTTGATCACATAATCATCGGCGCCGGACTCCAGGCCGAGGATGTGGTCGAGGTCGTCTTCCTTGGCGGTGAGGATCACGATGGGTGTGTCGGACACGTTGCGAATTTCACGGCACACATGCAGGCCGCTCTGGCCGGGCAGCATCAGGTCGAGCACGACGATCTTCGGCTTGAACTCCAGGAACGCCGCCAGCGCCAGGTCGCCGCGGTGCACGGCCAGCACCTCGAAGCCATGCTGGGACAGGAAATGGGCGATCAGCCCTGCCAGTTTCTCATCGTCCTCCACGAGCAAGACCTTGCCGAGACCCAAGTTATCCATAAATTTCCAGTGCACGCGCGGATTGAAGTGTGCGCATTATAGGTGGCAAGCCGGCAGACTAAAGCAGCTGGCCATCACTGGCCGACGAAGCTTCATGCTTTTAAGAGTTTTTAACAGTTTTACCGCAGTCTTTAACTCGGTACCTCCGCCAGATGCGCCCCACACGCTTTTCGGAAGTGTCGCTGATGACAACACCACAAACACAAGAGAATCATGGCCCTCTACCTACATAGCGGGAGAAAACCATGTTCGTTCGTCACAAATCAGACATAGAAAACACCGCGCACTTTGTCGAATGGGGCGCTGGCACCAGCCATCGGTTGCTGACGGAAAAGGACGGGATGGGTTATACCGTCTGCCACACCGTCGTGCGTGCCGGCACCGAGTCACTGCTGCAATACCGTAATCACCTCGAGGCTTGCTACTGCATCGCCGGTGAGGGTGAAGTCGAAGATATGGACGGTAACGTCTACCCGATCCGCCCCGGTGATATTTATGCGCTGGACCAACACGACTGCCATTATCTAAGAGGCGGAAAGGAGCAGGACCTGGTGCTGGTCAGCGTATTCAACCCGCCGCTCAAGGGCGACGAGCGCCACAATCTCACGGATAAATCCGGCTCCGGCTACTGACGACGATTTGACTCACGGACACGAGCACACCATGCGCAAGGATTACCTGGCTTTCTTCATTTCGTTGTTTCTGTCACGCCTGGCCGACCAGATTCTGTTGTTCATCGTGCCGCTGATCGTGTTCCAGACCACCAACAGTGTGTCCTGGGCGGGCCTGGCGTTTTTTGTCGAATCCTTGCCGCGGTACCTGTCGTTCCCGGTGTGCGGGGCGTTGTGCGACAAATATCCCGCCGTGCGCGTCCTGCATATCAGCCAGGTGTACCGGGCGCTGGCGTGTGTGGCGGCGGTGCTGCTGTATGGAATGTTCGACGGGATTTACTGGATTGTCATGCTTTCGGCGCTGTGCGGCGTGTTGACCACCCAGGGCATCATGGCCCGGGAAGTGCTGCTGCCGCATATCTTCAAGCATTACACCTACGCCAAGACCTTGTCCTACTCGCAGATTGCCGACCAGACCGGGCTGGTGCTGGGCCCACTGGTGGCTGCGCTGATGTTGGGCGTCTGGGCCTGGCACTGGGTCGTGCTGGCGGTTGCCGGGCTGTTCCTGCTGGCGGACCTCGCGATGCGCATCTGGCAACGCCACACCACGGTCAATCTTGAAACCTTCGAGCAGCACAACGACATCTGGCTGCAGCCGTTGCGCGTTGCCTTCGGGCATATCCGCGACCTGCCGGAGCTGAAAAGGATTATCGCCCTGGCGGTGGGTGTGAACCTGATCATCGGTGTCACCCTCGCCACTTCCGCCGCGATGATCATTGGCCAATACGCCGCCGGCAAGGACACCTACGCCGGGTTGCAGGCGGCCGGCGCGCTGGTGACCATCGCCATCCTGTTTTTCCTGGCGCGCGCTTCCCTGCCGCTCAAGGTGCTGGGCGGTTTGTCGTATTCGATGATTGCCGTGGGAGCGTTGATCACGGCCATCAGCCCGAATGTGTGGGCTTATGCCGTGGGTTTCCTGCTGCTGACCGGTTTCGACAAGATGTTCAACGTGTACATCCGCAGCGTCCGACAACGGGTAATCCCGGCCCGGGACTTTGGCAAGACGGTGGGCGTGCTGACCTTGCTCAACAACCTCTCGCAGCCGCTGGCCGGTTTGCTGATCGCACTGCTGGCGGCGCCGCTGGGGACGCAGGCGGTGATCCTGATACTCGCCGGGATCACCGCGTTGCTCGGTGCAGCGGTTGCGTCAGGCTGGCACGCCGCTGTGAAAGCGGAACTCGACGTCCGGTGACTCGATCAGTTCCTGCTCGGCGGCGCGTACACGGTCGATGACCTGGGCGATGTCCTTGGCGTCGCCGTACTGGTAAGCCAGTTTCAGGTAACCCTGGAAATGCCGGGCCTCGCTTTTCAGCAGGCCGAAATAGAACTTGCCGAGTTCTTCGTCCAAATGCGGCACCAGTGCTTCGAAACGCTCGCAACTGCGGGCTTCGATAAACGCGCCGACCACCAGGGTATCCACCAGTTTGACCGGTTCATGGCTGCGCACCACCTTGCGCAAACCCGAGGCGTAGCGGCCGGCGGACAGTTGGCGCAGCTCGATCTTGCGCTTCTTCATCAGGCGCATGACTTGCTCATGGTGCACCAGTTCTTCCCGGGCCAGGCGTGACATCAGGTTGATCAGGTCGACGTGGGAATGGTACTTGGCGATCAGGCTCAAGGCGGTGCTGGCGGCCTTGAATTCACAGTTCTTGTGGTCGATCAGCAGGGTTTCCTGGTCGGCCAACGCGGCCTGGACCCAGCCGTCGGGGGTGCGGCAACCGAGGAATTCGTGGATTTCTGGCAGGTTCATCGGGCTCACGGGCAAAGATTCACAAAAGGCCGGCGATTATACCGACCGCGCCGCAGACCGCCAGCTACCGGGCTTGATGTGCATCAACATGACGTGTGCCGGGCAGCAACTATAGTTGTTCCACGCCCACCCTTTTTTGGAGAACCCGACCATGCAAGCCATACGCAGCATCCTGGTGGTCATCGAGCCTGAGCATTCGGAAAGCCTGGCCCTCAAGCGCGCCAAGCTGATTGCCGGCGTCACCGGGGCACATTTGCATTTGTTGGTGTGTGACAAGAAGCACGAGCATTCTGCGATGTTGAGCCTGCTGAAGGCCGGTCTGCAGGAGGATGGCTACAGCGTCACGACTGAACAGGCGTGGAATGACAGCCTGCATGAAACCATCATCGATGTGCAGCAGGCAGAGGGGTGTGGGTTGGTGGTCAAGCAGCATTTCGCTGACAGCCCGCTGAAAAAGGCGCTGTTGACGCCTGCCGACTGGAAGTTGATGCGCTACTGCCCTACTCCGGTGCTGCTGGTGAAGACGTCCAGGCCTTGGGCTGGCGGGGTGATTCTGGCGGCGATTGATGTGGGGAACTCTGATGCGGAGCACCAGGCGCTGCATAACTCGATCATTGATCATGGTTTTGATATCGCGAGTTTGGCGAAGGCGCAGTTGCATGTGATCAGTGCGCATCCGTCGCCGATGCTGTCGGCGGCGGATCCGGTATTTCAGCTCAAGGAGACGATCGAGGCACGCTATCGTGAGCAGTGCAAGGCGTTCCAGGCGGAGTTTGATATTGACGACACTCATCTGCATATCGAGGAAGGGCCGGCGGATGTGTTGATTCCTCACGCGGCGCACAAGTGGCAGGCGGCGGTGACCATCATTGGTACGGTGGCGCGCACCGGGATTTCCGGGGCGTTGATCGGGAATACGGCGGAGGTGGTGCTGGATGCGGTGGACAGTGATGTGTTGGTGCTTAAGCCGCAGGAGTTGATGGATCATCTGGAAGAGCTGGCTAATGGGTGATGCTTCTTTTTGGGGGCATATCCGTTTTTGGGTGATGGCTTGTATTGGTTCCGCTCTTACAGCGGGTCACTTTTGAAAGGAGCCCAAAAGTAACCAAAAGGCTCTTGCCCCACCACTCGGCACCTCGCCTAGGCTCGGTGTGCCCTCACTCCGGC